>JAYVCO010000262.1:0-6047 GCA_043749935.1 Planctomycetia bacterium | reverse complement strand
TCCCGAACAAGAACGAGGAACAGTCATGGCCCATTCTTCTCGGCTGCGGTGGCAAGTTTGGACCCTCATCTGGCTAGTAGTGCTGGCCGTGTGGGTCGTACCAGTTGCCAGCCCGTTAGCGATCAACATCGCATACGCACAGGCCCCGGCGGCGGCGAACCAAGATGAGATCGTCCAGGAAAGCCAGCTGCAATTCTACTTCAATGCCTTGGGCCTGCGTTACACGATTGCGTTTCTTTTCCTATCCTTCGTGTTCGTGGCTCTGATTGTCATGAACGTGATGTCGATTCGGCGACAAAGCGTGGTGCCGCAGGATCTGGTGACCAATTTCGAAGCGCTGCTCAACGAAAAGCGGTATCAGGAGGCATACGAGCTGGCCAAGAACGATGAGAGCTTCCTGGGCCACGTGCTTTCGGCTGGACTCGCCAAGCTCCAGGATGGCTATGCCCAGGCCGTCGAGGCCATGCAAGAAGTGGGCGAAGACGAAAACATGAAGCTCGAGCAGCGGCTCAGCTACATCGCGCTGATCGGCACCGTCAGCCCGATGGTCGGGCTGCTAGGCACCGTCGACGGCATGGTCGTGGCCTTCCAGGTAATCGCCCATAGCAGCGCGCAGCCCAAGCCTTCCGAGTTGGCCCAGGGAATTTCGATGGCCTTGATCACGACGCTCGTGGGTTTGTGGTTGGCCATTCCCGCGATCGCCATGTTCGGCATCTTCCGCAATCGGTTGACGCGGCTCGTTCTCGAAGTGGGAATCTACAGCGAACGTCTGATGAGCCGGTTTCAAAGTGTTGGCGCGAAAAAGCCGGTTACTCCCTAATTCGGCGCAGCTCGCGATTCCACCGAACACGGCCGCAAAACTGAGCGATCATGAAGTTCAAACGCAAAGAATATACGGTGTCCGCGGAGCCCGACATGACTCCGATGATCGACATGACGTTCCAGCTCATTGCGTTTTTTATGGTTCTTTTGAATTTCGGCGAAGGCGAAATCGACTCGCGGATCAAGCTGCCCACCAGCCAACTGGCCAAGCCGCCCGAAGCGCCCATCGAAGCTCCTCTGGTGCTGCAACTGACGAGCGACGACAACGTGATTTTCAGCGGCGAAGCCATTCCCATTTCCGCGCTCGATCGCCCATTGCGCAACGAACGGCGTTTCCTCGAGCTCAGTGGCCGCAAGCCCTCCGACGCCACGGTCATACTGCGAGCCGACGTCGATGCCAAAACCGGCGTGGTCCAGGAAGTGATCCAGAAGTGCCAGACCAACGGCTTCGAGAAGTTCGCGCTGCGCGCGAAGCAAGAAGAGGGACGGTAACGCGATGAAACTGCGCCGTACCTCCAGCAGCATTCCCGACAAGGTCGAGATGCAAATGACGCCGATGATCGACATCGTGTTTCAATTGCTCACTTTTTTCTTGTTCAGTTTCAAGATCGCGGCGCAAGAGGGGGACTTCAACATTCGCATGCCATTGGCCGGACCCGGCAGCCCCAATGTCGAACAGCAGTTGCCCATCAAAGTTCGTCTGACGGCCGACGCCAAGGGCAATCTGGCCAGCATTCAGTTGGCCGATCGCAAACTACCCAGCTTCGCCGCACTGCACGAACAAGTGATGAGCATTGTGGGAAACGACGCTGGACCCGGTGCAGACGCCGGCAATGCCGAAGCCGAACTCGACTGCGATTACAACCTGAAGTACCAAAACGTGATCGAGGCCGTGACCGCCGTCTCGGGCTACATGACACCCAGCGGCCACATCGTCAAACTGATCCAGAAGATCAAGTTTTCTCCGCCAAAGAAGCCGGCGTGACTCAGCATTAAGCTCGCGGATGAAATTCTTTGTGGACCGCTTTCAGGCGCGCCGGATCGACGTGCGTGTAGATCTGCGTCGTGGCGATGCTCGCGTGACCCAGCATCTCTTGCACCTGGCGCAAGTCGGCTCCGCCGGCGAGCAAGTGAGTGGCAAAGCTGTGCCGCAGCGTGTGCGGGCTCATGTCCGGAGAAATCCCGGCGCGGGCGGCGAATCGTTTGAACAACTCCCAGATTCGCTCGCGCCGCAAACGCATGCCGCGCCGCGATACCAAGAGCCACTCGGGCTTCGGCGAAACGCCTTCCACGAATTTCGGCCGCTCATGGGCCAGGTAGTCGCGCACGGCCAGCACGGCTCGGCGGCCGAGCGGCACCAGCCGTTCCTTGTCCCCCTTGCCGTGGCACAGGCAGTAGCCTTCGTCCAATCGCACGTCCTGTAGCCGTAAATGCGAAAGTTCCGAGGCGCGACAGCCCGTCGCGTAGAGCAGTTCCAACAGCGCCCGATCTCGACGCCACAAAGGTTCGGCCGGCTGGGGGCTTTCCAATAGTTGTTCGACCATCGCCGGCGAAAGCACGTGCGGCACCCGCTCCCAGAGCTTTTGGCTGCCCAACAACTCGGCCAGATTTTCGTTTAGCAGACCTTCGAGCTGCAAATAGCGGAAGAAGATTCTGAGCGAGGCCAGGTGCCGCCCGATGCTGGCCGGCGCGAGCTTGCGCTGGTGCAGCCAATTGGCGTAGTCGGCCAGGTCTTGGATCGACAGTTGCGGAATGCGGCGGCCGGCCACCCAAACGTAGAAGCGGCGCAAATCGCGGTGGTAGGCCACCACCGTGTTTTCCGAAAGGTGGCACTCGCTGCGCAAGTAATCGACGAACGATTCGATCCAACGGCCCGCAATGGCGGTCGTGGCCACGGCGGCCGGTTTGAGCAGTTTGCGGCGCGGCCCACCCATCGAGTATTTCTGCGTGGTTTTGCTTTGACTCGGTTCCGTTCCCGACGGGTTGAGGGCCGCCGCGAACGAAATGCGACTGTTGGCTTGTATTTGCGCAAGTCGTCCCGTCTCTCCTTCGACCGCTTCGCGCCGAATCCTGCACGTGATTTGCCCAATTCTGGACCCTCCCCTATGTTAGAGGGGCTTTGCGCCACAAACGCTACGTGGGCGGGTCCGGCACCGGCAAAGTTCGCCTCCGATCAAACGGCGAATTCGGCACATGGCTTGCTGGCGGAAAAGCTTAACTCTCGAAGAAGGAAGAACGGATCGTGAAGGTCTTAGTTACGGGTGGAGCTGGCTATATCGGCAGTCACGCGGTGCGCCTGCTCGAGCGCGCCGGACATGAAGTCTGGGTCTACGACAATCTTTCGCTGGGCCACCGGGCGGCCGTTCCCAAGGGCCGGCTGATCGAGGGTCCGTTGATGGACCGTTCACGGCTGGTTGAGGCGCTCGGATCCAAGCGCATCGAAGCCGTGATGCACTTCGCCGCGTTCGCATCCGTGAACGAGTCGGTGACCGACCCAGCCAAGTACTATCAGAACAACGTCGTGGCCAGCTTGAACCTGCTCGAGGCCATGCGCGAGGTAGACGTAAAAAAAATAGTCTTTTCCAGCACGACGGCCACCTATGGCGTGCCCGAGCGCGTGCCGATCACCGAAGAAGAACCGCAGAAGCCTATTAACCCTTATGGTTTCGCCAAGCTGGTGATCGAACGCGCGTTGGCCGACTATGCGCACGCATACGGATTCGCATACGCGGCCTTGCGTTATTTCAATGCCGCCGGAGCCAGTGCCGAGGGTAACTTGGGCGAGGATCACGATCCGGAAACGCACTTGATTCCGATCGTCCTGCAAGTGGCGCTGGGCCAGCGGCAGCAAATCACGATTTACGGCGACGACTATCCCACGCCCGACGGCACCTGCATTCGAGACTACATCCACGTCGACGATCTTGGAGCCGCCCACGTACTGGCGCTTGCGCACTTGAAACAGGGCGAGGGGTTGCAATTCAATCTCGGCACCGGTTGCGGTGCCAGCGTTCGCGAGGTGATTGAAGCTTGCCGCCGAGTCACCGGGCACGCCATTCCGACCGTCCTCGGCCCCCGCCGAGCTGGCGATCCGCCCGAACTGGTTGCCGATTCTCGCAAGGCCCAGCAGGTGCTGAATTGGCGCCCCCAATACATGGACGTCGAATCGATCGTCCGCACCGCCTGGCAATGGCATTCGTCGCATCCGCGCGGGTATGAGGAGTGATTTTGCCGACTCTTGATTGCTTGCCCGCGCGACAGCGTTAAGATAGTTGCGTTCGGCCCTGCGGCTTGTCCGTTACGACCACAACTTTTCCCGTTGCATGAACTCAACCCCCTCGCGAGTGATCGCATGCCACTGGCCATTCTTTCGGAAATGACGCACGGTCAGGAAGCCGACTTGTTTGTGCTGATGACGGCCAAGGAGGAGCTGACGACGCGCGACGGCAAGCCGTACTACAAAGTTGGCTTTCGCGATCACGCCCGGGAGGTGACATTTCCGATTTGGCACGATTCTCCCTGGGGAGCCGACTGCAAAGAGGCCTGGCAGCCGGGATCGTTTTATAAACTCCGCGCGATCTATCGCGATACAACCTATGGGCCGCAGCTCGAGTTGCGCAAGATCCGCCAGGTGTGCAGTGCCGATAGCGCCGATGGATTCACCCCGGCAATGTGCTTGCCGCAAACGCGGTTCGACGCCAAAGTTTTGTTCGATGAACTGCTGGCCATAGCACGCGAGCGAATCGCCGACGAGTCGTTGCGGGCACTGGTCGTCGACCTGCTCGAAACGAACCGCGAGGCGCTGCTCACGCTGCCTGCCGCCACGCACAACCACCACGCGTTCGTCGGCGGCTGGCTGGAGCACGTTCACAGCGTGACGCGCACCTGCGTTTATCTGGCCGACAAATACGACGATTACTATCCCGAGATGCGACCTCGACTGAACAAAGGCTTGGTGGTGGCCGGAGCCATCTTGCACGACATCGGAAAACTGCGCGAGATCGAAGAACATCCGCAGGGCGCGGAATACACCGCGGCCGGCAACTTGATCGGCCATATCCTGCAGGGTCGCGACATCGTGCGCGAAGCGGCCGCCGGGCGGCAACTCGATCCCGAGCTAATGCTAAGGCTCGAGCACATCATCGTGGCACACCAGCGCTTGCCAGAGTGGGGCTCGCCCAAGCCGCCGATGACGCCCGAAGCGTTGCTGGTGCACTATGCCGACGACATGGACGCGAAGTACCAGATGATGGCCACCATTCTGCGCGACGACACCAACGCCGGCCCGATGACATCGAAGAAGAACGTGCTCTATCAAAAGGTCTATCGCGGCGGGCAGGAGCGAGACCAATGAATCCGGCATTGTCCTATTCGGGTACCGCCTTTGCACGGCCAGTTGGCTTGGGTAGATCGAGCCGGCAGCAACCGAGGTCGAGCGTTTTGATGTTGCTCGCGGTTTCGCTCGACGCGGCAATTTCGGGGTCGAGTCGGTAGACGACGAACTTGCCCTGCTTTTCCGTTTCGACCACGTTGGCATGTCGCAGCACGCCCAAGTGATGCGATACCTTCACCATCTCTTCACCCAACTCGCTGGCCAATTCCGAGACGTTTTTAGGGCCACGAAACAAGCAATTGACGATCCGCAGCCGGTCGGGATCAGCCAGTGCCTTGAGCCGCGTGGCGCACTGCTGGTAGTCGTCTTCGGTCCGCATGACGACTTTCAGGCGGGACGATTTGTCGCGTTCTTGCATAAAATCCAGAACTATTCAAAAAAGTTGCCGGTTCGGCCGTAATCCTCGTGGCGCGTGACATGCGCATAATTACCGAGCCGATCAGCATTTGCAAGCGGCAATCGAGACTTTTCAGCGAGCCGGACCACGGGACAGGCCACGGTTGCCAGTCGAGGCAATATTTGCTCGAACCTCTTGCAATCGAATCTGGCACGCGTTAACACTATTACGAACGTAAGAATGTTGTGTTTGCTCAGTGCCTTGGCCTGCCGTGGCGCCTGACTCCCCTGCCGAATTCCTCTGCGTCGCAACTTGTTGAAACCATGGGCACAGTGCAGTGCCGACCACGATTCTCACCTTGAAGGACTTGCCCCGCATGACACGCAAATCATTGTTTGGCCGTTTCACTCGTCCAACCTCCGCCGCTCGAGTCGCTTCGCGGCCGGCTTATTTCCAAGGTCGCCTCGAACTGCTCGAGGATCGTCGCTTGTTGTC
>JAYVCO010000261.1:0-17718 GCA_043749935.1 Planctomycetia bacterium | reverse complement strand
AATCTCGCTCTTGAGGAGCTTTGAAGGACAAGTCGACGGCAAGACCTATCGCAAAGCCGAGGGACGGCTGCAACTGCGAGTTTTCCCTGAACCGGATGGCCGCGTCCGATTGGAGCTACAACCGGAACTTCATCACGGCGAACTCAAAACGCATATCACCGGCAGCGAAGGCATGCTCATCTGTAAACCGGAGCGCGCGAAACAACTCTTTGCGGACCTAAAACTCGTCCTCACGCTCAGCGCGGGCCAAATGCTGCTCATGACCTGTCAAGACAACAAACCGGGCAGCATCGGCCACTACTTTTTCACCCAGCAGGATGGCGAAAAGCCCATGCAAAAACTATGGGTCATACGCCTGGCGCAAGCCGGTGCCGACCGCTCGTTCTTGGATCTGCCGGCTACGGAAGCCGGTGAAATATCGAGTGACGACGTAGACTGATAGCTCTAGACCGGTTGGCCGGTCAGCGACGCGCGAACGCTCTCTAACTGTCCCGCGGAACCGAGCTTTTGGTTCTTGTGCGTGATGTATTCGGCGTACGCGGCCATAAAAGGCTTGCCCGCTGTGCGCGGGTCGAAGTCACCCGGCTTGTCGCGGAACACTTCGCGATAGATCGCGCACCATACCAGTCGGCCGTCCGTGTCGATATTCACTTTCGTGACGCCCAGCTTTGCCGCAGGCAGATATTGGTCCTCGGGCACGCCGCTGGCATCGCCCAGCTTTCCACCGGCGTTGTTGATCCGGTCGACCCACGACTTGGGCACGCTGCTCGACCCGTGCATCACCAGCGGAAACCCGGGCAGGCGCTTTTGGATTTCGGCAATGCGATCGAAGTGCAGTCCCTGGCTGCCGGTGAACTTGTAGGCCCCGTGTGACGTGCCGATGGCCACGGCCAGTGAGTCGCAGCCACTGCGCTCGACAAACTCGACAGCCTGATCGGGGTCGGTCAAACAGGCGTTGGCGGCATCGACGGAAATATCTTCTTCCACACCTCCTAGCATGCCCAACTCGGCTTCGACGGAGATGCCCTTTTCATGGGCCCGTTCGACAACGCGACGGGTCGTGGCGATATTTTCGTCAAACGTCTCGTGCGAGGCGTCGATCATCACCGACGAATAGAATCCGCTGTCGATGCACTCGTAGGCGACTTCTTCGGTGCCGTGGTCGAGGTGTACGGCGAAGATGGCCTCGGGAAAAATCTCCTCGGCGGCGCGAATCATCGCCTCCAAAAACCGCTTGTCCGTAAAGCTGCGGGCTCCACGTGATAGCTGAATGATGAACGGCGCGCTTTTCTTGGGATCGACCGGTTCGTCGTTCGAGTTCTTGATCCCCATATTGCCGCGAAACAAGCCCACGGTCTGTTCGAGGTTGTTGATGTTGTAGGCGCCGACGGCATATTTGCCATAGGCATGCTGAAACAGCTCTTTTGTGGTGACGATCATTCCCGTTCTCCCTTCAGCCGGTAAGTTTGACGGACGGCTGCTCCGCGTCGTTGCCTCGACAGAGGGTATCGCTCAATGATAGCCGCTATTATATCGGATTGACGCAGACCCGCCAGACGCCCCAACTTAGAGACGTCACGCGCGCGTTCACCATTGCCCGGCCGGTGGGACGCCGATACAATCCGCCGGCTAAAAACCTCGCTCTTGCCCCGCCAAACGCCTATGAGCATCCCTTCGCGTGCTAGCACCCAACCCTTGGCCGCTGGCGACCAACTTCGCTACGCGCGCGAAATCATCCAGCTCGAATCGCAAGCGCTAGTCCAGCTCGCCGAGCGTATCGATGAGGCGTTCTGCCGCGCGGTCGACATGCTCTACGCTTGCCGCGGCAGCGTGATCGCGACCGGAATCGGCAAAGCCGGGTTGATCGCACGGAAAGTGGCCGCCACGCTCGCCTCGACCGGGACGCGGAGCCATTTTCTGCACCCGGGCGAAGCCGTGCATGGCGACCTGGGACGGATCCATCACGACGACGTGCTGCTGGTGTTTTCACAGAGCGGACAAACGGAAGAAATCGTACGACTGTTACCCACGCTGGCGCAGTTCGGCGTCGAGATTATCGCCATTACTTCGCGCCGCGAGAGCGCGCTAGGTCAAGCTGCCACGACCACGATCGAGCTCGGTCCCCTGCAAGAAGCGTGCGCTCTGGGCTTGGCCCCCAGCACTAGCACGACGGCGATGTTGGCCTTGGGTGATGCCCTGGCGCTCGTGACCAGCCGGATGCGAGATTTTCGCCGCGAAGATTTTGCCCGTTTTCACCCAGCCGGCAATTTGGGACGGCAGTTGAGCAAAGTAGACGAGTATATGCGCCCGCTGGCCGACTGCCGGTTGGCAATGGAAACTCAAAGCGTGCGCGAGGTTTTTGTCGCGCGCAACCGCGCAGGTCGCCGCACCGGCGCGATTATGCTCACCGATCATCTCGGGCGCCTGGCGGGCCTGTTTACCGACAGCGATTTGGCCCGGCTGTTCGAAGGCCATCGCGACGGCGCGCTCGACCACCCCATCCAGCAAGTCATGACGTCTCGGCCGACTACCGTTCCAGAAGGGTCGATGATGGTCGACGCGGTCGCTATCATGGCTGAGAGGAAGATCAGCGAACTGCCGGTGATCGATGCCGCCATGAAACCGATCGGATTGATCGACATCACGGACGTCGTCGGCCTGTTTCCCGAAGCTGCCCTAGGCGTTGTACTCGATCAATCTGGCCGATCGCAAGTTGTGAAACTTGAGGGTTCTACCCCTCGACATCATCCGTCTGTTCAAAATGCTCCCCGGCGGGACTGCGCATGAAACTCGAACAACGCTGCCAGGAAATCGAGCTTGTGCTGGCCGACGTCGATGGCGTACTGACTGCCGGACACATCGCTTTCAACAACCAGGGCATCGAAACTAAGCAGTTCCACATTCGCGACGGCTTGGGCATCAAGTTGTGGCAACGGGCCGGTTATCGATTTGGCTTGATCACTGGGCGCAGTTCGCACATCGTAAAAATTCGGGCGGGCGAGTTGGGCATCGAAATTGTGCGTCAGACGGCCGAAGACAAATTGCCCGTTGCGCTCGAAATTCTTCAGCAATTAGGTTTGCAGCCCAATCAGGTTTGTTACATCGGCGATGACTTGCCCGACCTGCCGGTGATTCGAGCGGTGGGGCTGGGAGTAGCGGTCGCCGATGCCTGCGCCGAAGTTCGCCAGGCGGCCCATCACATAACTCAACTTCGCGGCGGCGAAGGGGCGGTTCGCGAAACGATTGAGGTGATCCTCAAGGCCCAGCGCCGCTGGAACGATCTGATTCAAAAGTACACCAGTTGAGCGCCTCCATGCCGACAGTCACGCCATCGCCCGGGGTGCGTGCCCACTTAGGGGCGCGCTTATCGGCCATGTCACGCTGGGGACAAGTCGCGGGAAGCTTCGGTGGCGTGTTTGCCGCGTATTGCCTCTATTGGTTGTTCGCCGTGCCTCTGATCGAGCCGAGCGTCGAGCAGACTCTGGCCATACGCGCCAGCGAAGAAGAGATACTCGCCGCCCGCCAAGCCCCCAGCGCGCGCAAGCTGGCGATGAGCAAGTATTTTCCGCCCGGGTCTTGGGAACTGGACAATCCGGCGATTTGGGAAAGTGCCCAGACGTTACTGCTCTTCAAAACCCCTCAGCCATTGCCCGACGGACGACTCCGGCTTGAATCCTGCACGCTCCTGTTTTTCCCCAACGGCCGCCGCCAAGCGGACGAGTCGGAAACTAAACCGATCATCATGCAGGCTCCCGGAGGCGCCGAGCTGAAGTTCGATCAACCGGTCGAGTTGAAGAATGTCGACGTGAGCAAGCGACAGTTGGACGAGGGTGACTTGAAAGGTCCGATCACGATCCATCGCGCCCCTAGCCGACCGGGCGCTGCCGACGATCTGCTGATCACGACTCGCGACATCAAGTTGAAAAAAGACCGAATGTGGACGAAAGAGCCCGTGCAGTTTCGTCTTGGTCGCAGTAACGGTAGTGGCCGCGAAATGGAGATCCAACTGGCGCCAAGCGAAGGATCGGCCCCGGCCAAGGGCTTTTCCAGCGGCGGCGTGCGCCTGCTCGAGCTCAAGCGAGACGTGGTGATGGTGCTGGAAATGGGTAGCGGGCCGCTCGCCGCCGGCGCGCCTGCGGGAATCAAAAAAGACCAAGACGAATCGCCGATCAAGATCACCTGCCAAGGCCCGTTTCAGTACGACGTGCCCCGACAGATTGCCTCGTTTCACGACAATGTGGATGTCGTCAGGCTCGCCAACGGACCGAGCGATAATTTGAGTTGCGCTCTGCTGAACGTGGTGTTCGAACCGCACGGCGGCAAGCCACTCGCGGGGCAACCGGCCACGCCAACTGGCGCTGAGGGCCAGGCTTCGAAAATGCAAGTGCGCGTCATCGAAGCGCGGGGCGACCCCGTGATAGCCCGCTCGCCCGCGCAGTCCATTTACGTGCGCTGCCGCGGAATTGATTACTATCCCGCGCCAGTCGGCGCCACGGGCCGCCTGGTGGCCCTCGGTCCTGGATTGATGCAGGGCAAGCTTCCCGACAACATGCTGGGGCAATGCCAGGTGCGGTGGACGCGTGAGTTTCGCTTCGAGCCGATCGATGGCCAAAACGTGGCGTCGCTGCGCGGCAAGGCGGAAGTCGGTTTCGGCCCGATGGGGCAAATCTCCGCCGACGAGATCTATGCCTGGCTCACCCCCAAACCGAAGTCAAACAGCGGCGCAGCGGCATCGGGAGACTGGCAACTCGAACGCGTCTTGGCTCAAGAGGCCGCGCCTGGGAAAGCTTCGCCTGGGTTGCTTCCGCCGCCGGGCGTGAAGATTGTTTCGTCCCAATTGACCGGCACGACTCGAAAGCTCGAGGCCTGGGTCGACCGTCCGCAAATCCTCGCCGATCAGCCGCCGCCCACCGATGCCGCGCCTCCACCACTGCGGCCCGCGCCGCGGCCACAACAGAATTCCGGTCAACGATTCGGCGTTCGCGGCGGGCTGATGCGTATCAAGCTGATTCCCGAGGGGGAGCAGTTTGCCGTCTCATCCGTGACCGTTGAAAACGAGGCTCGGCTGGAAGAAATCTCGCCGCCAAAGCCGGGTGAGAAGCCGTTGGTGGTCGAAGGCGATCGACTACACGTCGATCAGGCGAATACTGAGGAGACGCACGTCACTGTCAATGGTAAGCCCGGTTTTATCGAAGCGGGGGGCCTGACCCTGCGTGGCGGTACCATCGACATGGAAAAACATACCAACCGGTTGTGGATCGACGGACCCGGGCGATTGACCATGCCGATGACGCAGGATCTCGACGGGCGACCGATTTCGCAGCCGCAGAACCTGGATATCACGTGGCAAAAACGCATGGACTTCGCGGGTCAGAGCGCCGTGTTTCTGGGCGACGTACAAGCCAGATCACAACACCAGTTTCTTAGCACCGACAAGCTCGAAGCGGTTCTAAGCCGCAGCGTCGAATTGGCCAATCCTAATCCAGCCGCGCGCACCCGGCCGGAAGAAAAACCGCAACTAGTGAGCGTCCGCTGCTATGGGCGCGCGTACCTCGAAAGTCGGCAATTCGACGAACGCGGAACGCAGACCACATTCGACCGCATGGAAGCACTCGATCTGTCGATCGACAAAATCACGGGAGCCATCAACGGACGGGGGCCCGGCTGGGTCACGCACGTCGCGCCTGGTTCGGATCCAACAACCGACCGGCCTGGCGCGCCCCCCAGGGATCGCGACCGGGCCAGAGAAAAGAACCGGGCGGATGCAAAACTGGCGGACATAAATCGAACGGACAGGGAATTGAATTATCTGAATGTGCAATTCCATCACTCCATCACGGGCAATCTGTTTCGGCGAGAAATCACGTTTGGCGACTTGACGAAAACCGTGTCGGGACCCGTCCCCAACTGGGAAGCAAAACTCGATCCGGAAAACCCCGCGAACTTGGGTCCGAATGGGCTGGTGATGGATGCCAAGACCCTGACCGTCCGTGAAATGAACGCCGGAGCCAAGGGAACGCGCGGCTGGATGGAACTGGAAGCCATCGGCAACGTGCTTGGCGAGGGACAGCAATTCACTGCTCGCGGGCATCGCATTACCTATTCGGAACAAAAGGATCTGCTGATTCTGAGTGGCGATGGGCGCAGTCCGGCGTCAATCTTCTACGAAAAAGGGGACGAGAAAATCGTCGGTGGACAGCGGATCGAGTTCAAGGCCGACTCGATCAACTACTCGATCGCCTTGCGACATGTGCAAACCAGCGGGACTCAATCGATCGGCGGAGCGATGCCTTCCAAAACCGACTCGGCCAAGAAAAACCCGCTGGGTATCAAATAGCGGCGCGCTGTTAGCAAACTATCTATCGCGGATCGCAGGAGCCGCTCATTTCGCAGCCAATAGTTTCTCGACGGCTTCGCGCCCCGTCATGCCCACCGCGAGCCCGAGCTTTTCGGCCGCCTGGCTGACTTCGAGGATCTTGGCGTCAAACAGGTCCTCCGGCTCGCGCAAAGGGTTCTTCGGCGTGCCACGAGCGATGGCCACGGCCAGATTGAACTCATTCGCCGCGCGAATGTCATAGATGCCGCAGCCTACCAGACCTTTGGAAGTGTGGATGGCACAATATTGCCCGCCCGGCCACTGATAACTGGTGCCAATGGCCTCTCCGCCCTGAAATTCCAGCGTATGGTTTTTGGCTAGTGGAAGCGCCATCTTTTCCTCCCTCGACATTCGCGTCCAGAGTTGACATACCTTCAGCACCCGAATGTCCAATTTACCGTCGCGCGATGTTCACTTGCCAGGGGCCGGAGAAATAATTCTCGCGTGATGGCGAGTTTATTAACCCTTCGATCCTTTCGGACCACGTGCGTCGAGCAACAAAAACGGCGGCCAAGAGTAGCCGCATTCCTCTCAACCGCCGCTTTCGATCCGCCGGCGAACTGAACTCGGTCTTTGGCTCTACATTCGTGAGACTCGACGCGAGGAGAATGCGCGAGAAAGGGCCACCAGGATGCACGCGCCCAAAAATGAGACAAGCACACTGCCCCAGAAGCCGGCGTCTCCTTGAACGAAGAAGCCGGTGACAAACCCACCGATCAAAGCACCAACCAGGCCGAGCACGATGTCGCTCAGCACTCCGTATCCACTACCACTCATCGCCACGCCAGCCAGCCAGCCGGCCAGCAGCCCCACGATGATCCAAGAAATGATTCCGCCCGGGCTCAGGACAAGTTCTGCGAGTAACATTGGATAGCTCCTCTCCCTATTCGACTCTATTCCACTGACACCACCGCGACGTTCCGCGTGAAAACACTCTAAACACGAATTTGCCGAATGACCTTATGCATACCACGTGCCGTTTAGACCTACATTCGGGCGTCGGACCAATAAGACGTCTGTCTCGAGCAAGCGCTGCCCTGCCTGCTCATTCTGAATACAGTGTGGACGGCAATATGCCGCATTGCTTTGTTGCTTCGGCCCACATTTGAGGTCTGAACTGCGAGTATGCTCCCTGGCATATTCTTTGCGGAATTGAATGTTCGTTACATGTTCCGTAACTGCGGAACCCGGGGGGTAGGACACCATGAACGATACGCTCGTGATCAATCGCCCAATTCGCGTCGGTATTTTTGACAGCTTGCAGGAGGCGGATCAGGCCGTTGCGGAGCTATTGGCATCTGGCTTCACCAAGGAACAGATTACGGTCATCTGTTCGGAAGACGCGGTGCAGCGCCACTTCCAACAGTACGAGCATCAGGACCCGGCTGGCACGAACACGCCCGCCGCGGCCTTGGCCGGCGGTGCCATTGGCGCTGCGCTGGGAGGCTTGGCTGCTGTCGCGGGCGCAGTGACTTTCGGTGGCGTGGCGCTGCTCGTCGCCGGTGGCATTGCTTTGTGGACTGGCGGAGTCTTAGGTGGACTGGTCGGCGCGATGATGACCCGTGGCGTGGAAAAGGAATTGGCCAATTACTACAATCAGACCGTCGAGCGTGGCCAAATCCTGGTCGTCGCCGAACAGCACGATCCGAACAGCAAAGCCACCTTGGAGCGAGCAGCCGAGATTTTCGTCAAACACGGCGTGGAGCCCCTGCCGTTGCTCGAGGGCTGAAGCGTCCAAGAATAGGGTTTTCGGCGGTCGCGCAAGTGTTTGAGCAGGCTGACAGAGTTGGTGGTGAGAGGTCGCACTTTTGGCACAAGCTGCTTGCTCCCCGCCCTTCGCCAGGGCTATACTACAGCCCTAGGGCGACCCCGGTGGGTTCGCTTTGAAGCGGCGGCGCACCAAACTTTCTTCCGGAGAAAAAGAGATGAAACGAGCCTGGATTTTGTTTGCTGTGGCCGCGCTAGTTCTGCCGGCTTATGCACTCTCGGCAGCCGAGCCGGAAACCAAGAGCGAGCCCGCGGTTACGACGGGCTTGAAAGTTGGCCAGCAAGCGCCCGATTTCAAAATCAAAGATGCCAACGGCAAACTGATCGACCTGTCCCTGTTGACCGCTGAAGGGCCCGTTTTGGTTCGGCTCACGTGCGGATGCTCGGGCTGCGATAAAGAGCTTGGCTATTTTCAAGCGTTGCACGAAGCGTATCGAGGCAAAGGCTTGACCAGCGTGGCGATCTTCAAAGAACCCGACGCCAAAGTCGAAAGCTACGTCAAGGAAAAGAAACTGCAGATGCTCTACGCCGTCGACACCGACGGCAAGAGTTGGGATACCTTCCAGACGAAAACGATGCCTACCAATTTTCTGATCGAAAAGGGAGGCAAGATCCGCCGCATTGCCGCCGGCTGCGATCCGAGCGGACTGGTCGCGCAGAATCTGTCGGAAGAAGCCGCCAAGCTGGTAGGCACTTCGGCGGCCAAAGTGCAAAACGAAGCACAGCCCAACGGCAAGTAAGCGAGCCAGCTATTGGCTCGCAGCGGGTGCTACTGTTAACCACAAATCGCTTGTGCGCGCGATTTGGGCCGCGAGCGTGAACTCGGCCAGATGCGATCGTTTGGCCGGGTCGGGGCTCTCGCAGGTGATGCGAATCGGCCCTGAGAAAGCCTCCGCCGTGGCCGTCAGTGTGATCTTCACTACCTTGGCCGACTCACCTTTTCCTGCCGAAACTGTAGGTGGCGCCGTGACGAACGGCGGCAATCCGCCGACCGCCAAAGCGATATCCTCGTCGAAGCCGTTGCGGCGATCGACCGTCAGCGTGATTTCGGTCGGCTTGCCCGGGGTCACAACATACGAATGCGCGTCCGCCGTGACGTCGAAATCCGGTTGCGTTTTGGTGGCTCGTAAGCGATAGACGTGCCGGGAACTGCCGGCGTGATTCAGATCGCTCACCGCGATCCGGTACTGTCCATCGGCCGGCGGCGAAAAAGCCAGCACGGCATCGCGCCGCTGCCCCACGTCGTCCACGCGCGCTAGCGACTTGCCCGCGGCGTCGGTCACTTCTAGCACTGCATCAAGGGGGTAGCCCAAGGCTCGACTCTCGAGCTGAAAGGTCAGCGCTTCGTCCTTGTGCCCGGAAAATGAAAAGACATCGACATCGCGCCGGCTATCGATGCGACCCGAAATCGTGATGGGCAATTCGATCGGCTGAGTGCTTGCCGGACCATTGGGTTCAACTTCGACGATTGTTTCGTGTCCTTCCACGGCGACGCTCGCCACGTTGGCCAATTGCGCGTCGAAGATTTCCGCCCGCTCGCCGGTCGGCCGTAGGAGCAAGCTCTTGAGCGGATTGGGAATGTTCCAGCCAAACAACTCCACTTGAGTCTCGCGGCCTCGCGTGACGGCCAACGGCCAGGGGTAGTCGACAAAAGGGCCGGTGGTCACCGTCAATCGATAGACATATTGATCGCCGCCGGCAAACCCGATCGTCTGGTTTGGAGTCGACGGAAAGCCGAACACGCGCACCAGGTAGTTGCCCGCCGTCGGGGCAGTGAACACGATCTGAGGATCCAGACCGTGTTGATCGTGGTTGTACGCCAGCACGTGGCCGCGCGTGGAGAGAATTTGCAGCACGCTATCGACTGGCGAGCCGATGGTTTCATGGCCTTCCAGCGACGCCACCAGGGTTTGCCCGGCTTGAAGCGGGACCGCAAACATGTCGACGTCGCCATTGGCACCCAACTTTCCGTTCACTACGACGGCCGAGGAACTGAGCGTTTGGGCTTTCGACACGCTGCTGTTTGGCTCCTGTTCGAGCACCTCCGGCAACGTGCCCACGATGAATGGCAGTGGCGCGGCGGCCCCGTCGGCATCGAACAGCCGAAGCCAGTACACACCACCGACGGCCTGGGGTGAGACCACGATCGACAATTTCCCTTTGTCGGCACCGGGCGTGATCGCCAACCCCGCTCGGTCAATCCAAGTTTGCACGGGCCATTTTGGAAATTTGCCACTGGCCGTGACCTCGACGGTCGAGCCACGCTGTCCTCCAGCCGGCAGCAGGCTTCGCGGTTCCGGTCCGGCGGCGCAGGCACGTTCGACCGCCATCGTCAGAAGCGAAACCACAAGCGCGCAAGTTGCGAAACGAACCGGAAGCTTCATCGGAGCAAATACTCGACGTGACGATTAGGCATGCGTGCCTGGCACGGAAACCTAGCCCATCAGTTCTGAAATCGGTGTGGGGTCGCTGACCAGATGCACGGGGCGGCCTTGCGGGGTGTGATAGATCTTGCCGGGATCGATGCCCAGCTTGCGATATACGGTGGCGACGAAATTCTCCGGCGACAAGATGCGTTCATTCGCCGCATAGCCGTTGCGGTCGGTCGCGCCCACGACCTGGCCGCCCGGTGTGCCACCGCCGGCAAACATGATCGACATGGCATTGGCCCAATGATCGCGGCCGGGACTCTGGCGGTCGGCCAGTTGTGAAATCTTGGGCGTGCGGCCGAATTCACCGAGCGCGATGACCATCGTCGTTTCCAACAGCCCGCGTGCTTCCAAGTCTTCGATCAGCGCTGCGATCGCATTTTCGAACGGTGGCAGTTTTTTCGGCAGCCCGCTAAAGATTTCCGAATGGTGATCCCACCCGCCGTCGTACAGCGTGACGAAGGGCACACCCGCTTCGACCAGACGGCGCGCCAATAATGCTCGCTGTCCAAACGAATTGCGCCCGTATGCGTCGCGCACTTTGTCGGGCTCGCTATGCACGTCAAACGCCTGCTGCGCGGCTGAACTGGTCATCAGGTTGTAGCCCTGGCGATAATACTCATCGAGCGCATTGACCGGGTCGGCTGCCTGTTTGTCGGTAATCCGCTGGAAGTGGTCGACCAATTGCCGCAGATCGCGCCGCGTGTGGAACCGATCGTCCGAAAGTCCCTGCGGCAATGCCACGTCGCGCACCCGAAACTGCTTGCTGCTGGGGTCATCCGAAACCACGAACGGCGCATACTTGGCACCCAGGAAATTCGGGCCGCCGGAACGCGACATCGAAGGCATCGAGAAATAGGCCGGCAAACCCTCGGGCGCACCGCGCTCGTAGGCCGCGACCGAGCCCATGCTCGGATGAAAGCTGACAAACGCACCGCACCCGACTGGAACGCGCGGAGGAGACCCAGTCATCATGTAATGATTTCCCGCTCCATGATTTCCCTGGTTGTGGCAGACGGAGCGAATCACTGAGATCTTGTCGGCAATGCCCGCCAGCCGCGTCATGTATTGCGAGAAATAAACGCCGGGCACTTTGGTTTTGATCGGATTGAACTCGCCGCGAATTTCGGCCGGCGCGTCGGGCTTGGGGTCGAACGTCTCGAAGTGGGTCGGTCCGCCATCCATCCATATCAAAATGCAACTCGCCGGTCGCCGCGTGTCGCTGCCCGCGGGCGCTGCCTGAGCACGCAGCCGCAGCAGATCGACAAAGCTGCCGCCCGCCAACAATCCCAGCCCCAGTTGCAGGCAGTCGCGGCGAGTCATTCCCGCGCAGTTCTTGTGAAGCGACATCGCGTGCGGCTCCTAATCCTTGAAAATAAATTCCGGAGTATTCAGCAAGGCCCACATCAGGTCTTCGGTGGCCTGACGGCGATTCGCATTGTTTTCGAACAAAGCTACCAGCGAGCTCTGCTCCTCAGCCGTAGGCAACCGGCTGTACGCCAACAAATACAGCTCTTCGATGATTTGCGGCGGCGTCTTATCGCTGGCGGCAATCGTGGCGGCACGGCCCTCGTCACTCGTCACCTTGCGGTGCAGGCTCGGGGCGTTCATCAGGTGCAACGCCTGCACGATCGTCGCGTCGTTGGCGCGCTCGTACGGCGGATCCTGATTGGCGTCCGGGCGGCCGAAAGCGTCGAGAAACAGCGAATTGACGCGGTGCGTCCAGATTTCCATCGATCGCGACCCGTTTGGCATGCCCGTCAGGTCTTCAGGCACCCCGGTCACGTCGCACACCGCATCGAGCAATACTTCGGCCCGCAACCGCTGCCGATAATGTCGCGAGTAGTTGCGAGTGTCGCCGACGTTTTTGCCTTTCGGCGCAGACGACAAGCCGTAGACGTACGAGGTCATGATCCGGCGGATCAGTTTTTTCAAATCGTAGCCTTGCTGACGAAAATCATCGGCCAAGGCCACCAGCAGCGCCGGGTTGCTGGGCGGGTTTGTGGCTCGCAAATCGTCGACCGGATCGACCAGCCCGCGTGCCATTAAATCGGCCCAGACGCGATTGACCGCAACTTGCGCGAAATACGGGTTTTGGTCCGACACGACCCAATCGGCCAGCGCCTCGCGCGGATCTTCGCCCGGTTCGATCGCCCGTGCTTTGCCGAACAGGGCCCGCGGTTCGAGCACTTTACCGCTGATCGGATGCGAAAGGGATCCGCTGTCGGCAACGTAGACGATTTCTTCACCGCCCGAGATCGGCGCCGAAATCGCTTCACCCTTGTGGGCCACGCGCGCAAAGTAGGCCGCTAGCGAAAAGAAATCCTCCTGGCTCCAAACCTCGAACGGATGGTGATGGCACTTGGCGCATTCCAAGCGAATGCCCAGAAAGAGCTGGCTGATGATCGGCGTGATTTCGTCCGGCGTCCGCCGATCGCGAAACAACGTGGCGGCGCCGTTGCGCCAGGTGCTGCCTTGGGCCGTGATCAATTCGTGAACGAATTGGCTATAAGGCTTGTTTTGGCGAAAGGCCTCGCGAATCCAGGCGTCGAAGCTCATCGTCGGCTTGATGCCCACGCGATACGGATTCGGCCGCAACAGATCGACCCATTTGTTGGCCCAAAAATCCGCATACTCGGGCCGATCGAGCAAAGCGTCCACAAGTTCTTCGCGTTTCGCGGGCGACGTGCTCGTCAGAAATGCCCGGGCCTCCTCGGGCGTGGGCAGTTGGCCGATGCAATCCAAGTACGCGCGCCGCAGGAACGTGGCGTCCGAAGCCGGCTCGCTGGGTAGTGCCCCGACCTTTCGCAGTTTGGTCCAAATGTGCTCGTCGATGAAGTTCTTGCGTGGCAGTTGGGCATAGACGTCGGCATCGACCGAATCGGCCAGCGGAATAGCCGTGTTCCATGTGGCGATCTTGTTCATGTAGCGGACCATCAAGGTCGACTCGCCCGGCAGGGCGCCGGCTTTCACCAGCCCATGGTCGACGGCCACGACGCCGGCCTCGTTCGATTGAAAGTCCGATAGCTTCGTGACATCGCGAATCGAGTCGTCGGAATAATGAGCCAACACGCGCAACTGCTCGCTGGTGCCCGGCGGCATCACATGCTCCGCAGGTTCCACGCCGATGCCGGTCAAACTGGGAGCCGCCGAACTGGAACGCGGCATGCCGGAGGCCAGCCAGCGGCGAACGGTTTCGTACTCGGCACTATCCAGCGGCAAACGCATTCCGCCGCCATGCGGCAAGCCGAGCGAGGCTTTGCGCAGCAGCAGGCTATTGTCGGGCGCGGCCGGAAACACGCGCCGGCCATGGGCTTCCTTGACGATCGTCGCGTAGTCGAAATCCGGATCGAAGCCCAACAGCGAAAGCTGAAACCCGTTTTGCCCTCGAGCCTTCCCGTGACAAGCTCCGGCATTGCAGCCCTTGGCCGTCAGAATGGGCAGCACGTCGAGCTCGAAGTTCACGTCGCCCGCGACGACGGTCGCAGTGCCGGTTGAATTCGCGGCATCCGAAGGAGCAACGTCTGTCCCAGAATCGCCTCGCGCAACGCCCCCCAGGATAGCCAAGGCGGCTAGCCACGCGACGGCTCGTTTGCTGAGGGCGCAACACATAAGACGCGCCTAGGCGGGAAGTTAAGGCGGGGTTCGCTACAGCCCTTCACTTTATGTGATTTCGGGCCTGCGATCAACGTTTCTTGATGCGTGGGAACTGCTATTTGACCACAATCCCGCTATTTCACCACGATCACGGTCGGCAGGGCTTCTTTGAGCTTCGCGATCCCGGCATCGGTCACGGGCGACTGCCAGACGTAGAGCTTCTTCAGGTTCTTCAAGCCTTTCAACTGCTCCAGCCCGGCGTCGGTCACTGCCGTTCCGTAAAGGTTCAGGTACTCGAGGTTGGCCAGACCAGCCAGGTGCGCCAGTCCGGCATCGGTGACCTTCGTCTTTTCCAAGTGCAGCCGGTTGAGCGTGGCCAGGCCAGCCAGGTGGGCCAGTCCGGCGTCTGTGATTTGCGTGTCCTTGAGGTCCAGCTGCACGACCTTCGGCAGCTCTTTGACGCTGGCCAGGCCTTCGTCGGTTAGCGCCGTGCCGCCCAAGTGAAAGTCGACGACCAGCGAATCATCGTTCATCGCCAGCGCCTGAACCGTGCCGCCGATCTTTTGAATCTTGGCAATTGCCTCTTGCACGGCTGGCGTGGGCGGAGCCGCCGGCGCCGGGGTGGCCGGAGTGGGCGTGGCCGGCTTCGGTTCATCGGGCTTGGCTGCCACGGCCGCGGGCGCGTCGCCACCGGGCAGCTTGGCTTGGGCGATCAACTCGCCAAACGTCGGCGACTTGTCATCGCCCGACTTCAAAGCCGCGACCGCGTCGAGAGCGGCGACGATTTCCGCCGTACACTTGTCGGCCTCAGCCGCCAGCCGGTCGGCCTTGAAGTTGTCTTTCTTGAGCAGCATGTTGAGCTGCTTGCCGTACGCGTTGCGCATTTTCTTGTCGGTGCCCACGTGGCAGACGTTGCACTTGGTCGTCTTGGTCACCAGCTCGGCAAACGCCTTGTCCTTCTCATCCGCCGAGTCCGGTTTGACATACTTGGCGGTAAACTCCTTCATGAACGGCGGAATGCCCTTAGCCGAAGGAACCTGCCAGCTCACAGAAATCGAGGCGACCACCACGGCGGCCAAAATCAGTCGTCGTTGACTCATGGGGAACTTCTCCGAAAGCGTATCTGAGTAGTTGAATCTTTGGTTTTCGACGGTTTCCAATCAACCGCCTATTATGGGTTGGCGGAGTGGCCGGCGTCAAATTGAAGGCGATTTGGGCGGGAATCCGACCCCTGGTACAATTTTGGCATGAGCGAAGATCGCGAGAACCCGGGCTGCCAGGTTTTCCTGTTTGCGGCATTGACGATTCTTGTCGTGGCAATGGTAGCTGGAGCTGTCTTTATTTACCCCCGTGTTCAACGTGCCAGAGCTGCCGGAAGGGCTGCCCAGAAAAAGGCCATTGCCGCGCCCGCGACGCCACCGGCAGTTCCGGCGATACCAATATCAAAGTAAATTCTGATGGCCGACGCCCCGAAAATTCGCTGGCTCCATTTGTCCATGTGGACGCTGTTCTTGGTGGCAATAGTGTCCGTGTGGTGGCTGGGATGGAACTTGAACGTGATTCGGCAAAGGCGCAATCTGCTTGAACTGGTAATCAACAGCGGCGGTATGTACGAGACTGCTACTGGTTACTCGCCCACGGGATGGCACAGATCTCCCGCCGTTAGTAATCCGACCCCGAAGCTTATGGAGACGTTAAATCCAAAATTCAAGCAGTTTTCAGTCGTTCGTACATGGCTTGGTGACGAGCCGATTCTTGTGATCGATTTCGGGCCAAAAATGACGCCAGCCCAAAGGGAGGAAATCCGCTCCGCATTTTCCGAGGCGATTATTCAATAGTGATGAAACTTGGATTCAACTCGAGTTGAACTTCCGAACCAAACTGTAAACTATTGCCGCTACACATTTGCACATGAGGCTCGTTCTATATCTCTGCAAAACCGACTTTGAGGAGTTTCACCGATATGCGAACGCCGCATTACCTTTCTGCGCGCCGCCATCTTGCCTTCATCCTTTGCGCACTCTCGATTTTCAGCACGCTCGTTACCACGCCGGCGTCACTGGCCGCCGACGAATCCGCTCCTGCCGAACGGTCGATCGTGGGCATTTGGCAAGGTTCGCTCAAGACCAGCGGCTTGGAGTTGCGGCTCGTGTTCAAGATCTCCAAGGACGATGCGGGCCAGTACAAGGCCACGCTTGATAGCCCCGACCAAGGGGCCAAGGGCATTCCGATCGATGCGGTCACACGCGAAAGCGACACAATCAAGCTCGAATCCAAAGCGATTCGCGGCACCTACGAGGGGCAGCTCAGCGAGGATGGCGGCGAAATCAAGGGGACCTGGAAACAGCTTGGTCCGGCGCTGGCCCTCAATTTGAAGCGGCTCGAAAAGGAACCCGACTATGCGAAGCCGCAGGAACCCAAAAAGCCTTACCCTTACGTTGCCGAGGAGGTCGCCTATGAAAACAAGTCGGCCGGCGTCAAGCTCGCGGGCACGCTCACGCTGGCCAAATCCGATCGGCCTACGCCCGCCGTGCTTCTGATCACTGGCTCAGGAGCACAGGATCGCGACGAGAGCCTGCTCGGGCATAAACCGTTTCTGGTGCTGGCCGATTATCTGACGCGGCAGGGCATCAGCGTGCTGCGCGTCGACGATCGGGGCGTCGGCGGCTCGACGGGCAACCCGGTGACTTCGACGACCGACGATTTGGCCGGCGACGTCCTAGCGGGCGTGGCCTATTTGAAAAGTCGCAAAGAAGTCGATCCGCGCCACATCGGACTGGTCGGACACAGCGAGGGTGGAATCATCGCCCCGCTGGCGGCCACTCGCTCCGAGGACATCGCATTCATCGTGCTCCTGGCCGGCACGGGCGTGACCGGCGAAGCGATCGTTTGTCATCAGGGAGAGTTGATTGTTCTGGCACAGGGCGCGAGCGCGGCAACGGCGGCCTTGTCGCGAGTTGCCCAGGAGCGGCTGTTTCAAATCGTCAAGCAACAGCCGGACCTCGCGAAGGCCGAAAAAGAACTGCGCGAAGCAATGACTCTGGCCGCGTCGCTTACTCCCAGCCCACCTGAGGCAAAGCCCGCCATCAAGGCCCAGATCGATGCGCAAATCAAGGCTATCCTCTCCCCCTGGTTCCGGTTTTTCTTGACCTACGACCCGGCACCCGCGCTTCGCAAAGTTCACTGCCCCGTGCTTGCCATCAACGGCGAAAAAGACTTGCAAGTCGACCCCAAGCAAAACTTGCCGCCGATCGAAGCGGCACTCAAGGACAGCGGCAACCCGGACGTGACAATCAAAGAGCTGCCCGGCCTGAATCACTTGTTTCAGCATTGCAAAACCGGTTCGCCGGTCGAATATGGCAGTATCGAAGAGACGATCGCGCCCGAGGTGCTCGCGATGATCGCCGAATGGATAAACGCCAGGGCGAAGTGACTACGTAATTACTCGGACCGCGCGATCTCCAGGGCCGATCTGGGCCTCGAACACTAACCCGACGCGCGAGCGAGGGCTCTTCGTAATGCTCCCTCGCTGGCGCGTCGGGTTAGTGT
>JAYVCO010000260.1:0-11975 GCA_043749935.1 Planctomycetia bacterium | reverse complement strand
TTGCGGTCCTTGTTCATCGCCATGATCTTGTCGACGAACTTGTCGTAGACTTTTTCTTGCACGAATGCCCGGCTGCCGGCGCAGCAACATTGGCCCTGGTTCAGGTAGAGCCCAACGTGCGAGCCCTTGGCCGCAGCGTCGATATCGGCGTCGGCAAAGATGATGTTCGGGCTCTTGCCGCCCAACTCGAACGTCAGCCGTTTGAGCGTCTGGCTGGCGTCGCGCATGATGATCTGGGCTGTTTTATACTCGCCCGTGAATGCGACTTTGTCGACATCCGGGTGTTTGACGATCGCGGCGCCGGCGGTCGGGCCATAACCCGGCACGATATTGATCACGCCGTCGGGAATCCCGGCCTTCTGCGCCAATCGAGCCAGTCGCAAGCAGGTGAGCGGCGTTTGTTCGGCCGGCTTCATCACGATCGTGCAACCGGCGGCCAAGGCGGGTCCCCATTTCCAGGCCGTCATCAGCATCGGGAAATTCCAGGGAATGATCTGGCCCACCACGCCCACGGGCTCGCGGCGCGTGTAGCAGAAATAATTGCCGCGAATGGGGATCGTCTGGCCGTGAATTTTGTCGGCAAAGCCGGCATAGTAACGCAGGCAGTCGATCGTCAGCGGCACGTCGCCAAATTTCGATTCGCGAATCGGCTTGCCATTGTCGAGCGTTTCGAGCAGGGCCAGCTCGTCGATATCTTCTTCGATCAAGTCGGCCAACTTATACATCAGCCGGCCGCGATCGCGAGCGTCCATCTTGGCCCAAGGGCCGCTCTGGAAAGCCTTGCGGGCCGCCTTGACGGCCAGATCGACGTCGGCCGCGTCCCCCTCCGCCACATGCGCGATAACTTCTTCGGTCGCGGGATTGATTGTCTCGAAGGTTTTTCCGCTCACCGCGGGCACCCATTGTCCGCCGATGAAGCATTGCGTTTGCCGGATTTGTGGCAGTCGACTGGTCTTGGTCATGGTGGCCATGGGAAACCTCCTGAGAAGGTCAAAAGAATTCGATTCGATGCTCGTAAAGCCTGGGCCGCTGAAAGGGAGACCGTCGAAGAAAACACCGCCGGCCCCTTGAGCATTGTAAGAGGATTGGCGACCGGGCGGCAAGACGCCGGGCAACCGGGGATTGAACGTCTTCGACCTACGAAGTCACGCGGCAGCCGCCGAGTGCATGGATGCCAGGCGGGAATCCGGTTAAACTGGCCGTCACGCTGAGAAATGGCTCGATCGAAACACTGTTGGATGAATAGCATGCCCGTGCGACCGCTGAGCAAGATTGCGCCCGACTGGTGGGACTATACCACGCTCGATAGAGCGATTCTCGACGATGCGGCCCGGCTTTCGGCCGACGATTTGCTGAGCCTGGCGCGCGAGGGCTTTGCGGTCAAGTTCTACGACACGCTCGAAGACTTCTATTTGGCCGAGGCCTTGGAATACGTCACCGCCTGGCAGCAAGCCACGCCAGACCGTCCGGCTGGAATATGTGGCCCGATTGGGCCGACCGAGCAGTTGCCGCTGGTGGCGCGGCTGGTGAACGAACTGGGCCTCAGCCTTCGTCACTGCCATTTCTGGGGCATGGACGAATGGGCGATCGATGGTCGGGAAGCGTCCGAGGATTTTCCGCTGAGCTTTGCCCGGGCCGACAAGGAGCTTTGCTTCAATCGCATTCGCCCGGAGTTACGGATGCCGGAGAGTCAGCTTCACTTCCCGGGCATCGACTCGACCGCCTACACCCGCAGTTATGACCAGGCCCGTTGCGTGGTGATGCAGGGAGGGCAGGGGGAAGTCAAGCACTGGGCGTTCAACGATCCGCCGCGGCGCACCGGCGCCTACCAGCATCAGCCGCCCGCGCCGGCCGAATATCGAAAGCTGGGCACAAGGCTGGTCGAGCTGCACCCCATGACCATCATTCAAAACGCACGCACCTCGGGCGGCGGAGTCGTGACGAACATTCCGACCAATGCGATCAGCGTCGGCCCGGTGGAAACCTGGAAGGCGGAAAAGGTCTCGATTTGGCACGCAGGCGCCCACGACAATCCTTTTGGGCAACGACTGACAACCTTGATGATCTCGAAACGCCTGCCCGATAGCGCCGTGCCGATGTCGCTGCTGGCCGATCATCCGAACGTTCAATTTAATTTCTTTCGCGGCGGGATCGGCACCTGCGCCGCGGAGATGCACTAAGGAATGGCCGAAAAATAACTTCGTCGATATGTTTGCCCTCACCCTACCCTCTCCCCGAGGGAGAGGGTTTTGATGTCGAAGCTATTTTTCGGCCGTTCCTTAAAAGTCAACCAGAACTGACGGACGTGATCTGATGAAAGCGAAAAAACGAGCGTTTGCCGTGGCGGCCCATCCCGACGATATCGAATTCGTCATGGCCGGCACGTTGATTCTGTTGCGCAACGCGGGCTATGAAATTCACATCATGAACATTGCCAACGGCTGCTGCGGGTCGACCGAATACAGCGCGGAGCACGCCGCGAAAATTCGGGAGAAAGAGGGCATTGCCGCGGCCGACACTATCGGCGCCGAGTTTCATCCGAGCCTGGTCAATGATCTGGAGATTTTCTACAACCACGAAACGCTGACCCGGTTGGCGGCCGTGATGCGCGACGTGGCGCCGGAAATCTTGCTGGTCCATGCGCCGAGCGATTACATGGAAGACCATACGAATGCCTGCCGGTTGGCGGTCACCGCCGCTTTTGCCCGGGGCATGCCGAACTATCCCACGCAACCAGCCAGGCCGCCGGTCGAGCAAGAGGTGACCGTGTATCACGCTCAGCCGCACGGCAACCACGATCCGCTTGGCCAATTGGTGGTGCCCAGCATGTTTGTCGACGTTAGCAGCGTGATGGCCGAAAAAACCAAGATGCTGGCCTGCCACAAAAGCCAGCAACAATGGCTCGATACCAGCCAGGGCTTGAACTCGTATCTGGAGGCCATGCAAGAGTCGATGCGCTCCGTCGGCCAAATGTCGGGACGTTTTGAATATGCCGAAGGTTGGCGGCGACACATTCACCCGGGCCTGTGCGCCCCCTCGGCCGATCCGCTGCGAGAGGCATTGAAGAGCCAGGTGTTGGCGCCGGCTTCATAGATTTGTTGGTTTGTCGAAAAAGGATACGCCGATTCCCCCTCGCCCTCTCACTCGATTGCGAAAAATTTGCCTGGCGCTGCCCGAGGCCCACGAGGTCGAAGCCTGGGGCGAGCCGACGTTTCGCGTGCGCAACAAGATCTTCGCCATGTTCGCCAGCGCCTCGACCCATCATGGCGGCGGCCGCAACGCCGTCTGGCTCAAAGCCGCCCCGGGCGACCAGAAGAGGATGATCGCGGCGGCGCCCGATTGTTTTTTCAAGCCGCCCTATGTCGGCCCCAGTGGCTGGGTCGGCGTGTGGCTCGATGGCGAAGTCGCGTGGGAGGACGTGGCCGAGTTCGTGCGAGACTCGTACCGGCTGATTGCACCGAAGCGATTGATCGAGGAACTCAAATGAAAGGTTTATCGATCCGCTTTCGGTAGTGTCCGACTTGTGTGTTGCCTGACGAACTACCGCTCCTCATCCGGTTTTAAGTCCTCAAGCGATCCCGATCGGGACGGTTTGTCAAAGTCCTCGGAATCAACTATCCGAATCAAGATTTCGTCGCCAATCTTGAGGTCTGTACGAGGCCACTGGGAATGACAATCGACACCTCCTCCAGCAAGGCTCGTGGCGAAGGCAGTCAATTCTTCGTGAATCGCGTCTCCGCGCTGCTGAATTCGAGCCCACATCACTTCAGCAGTAAGCATCCCAAATTCCCCGGCTCCAGTTCGGTATAGCGGCTTCCCATTCACGCTGATCTCGAACGTAACCATGATGCTCGCCTTTCTCGTTCTTACTCCTGAATGCTGCCTGCTACCGTTCAACTCTCGCCCAACTTGACACTGCCCCTAAGCGGGCTATTATAACAGACTTGCAGAGCTTGGCCCCTGGGCGACGTCTTGTCGACTTGCAACGTGGGGCGCCGGGCTGCATCTGTTAGAGGAGCACGTTTGATGGCCGTTCATCGGCGCTTGCAGCTTTCTCAAGTCGGCGACGTGAGCGTCATTCGCTTCGTCGACCGCAAGATTCTCGACGAAGCCAATATCCAAGAACTGGGACAAGAGCTGTTTCAATTGATCGAGGAAGAGAAACGGCAGAATCTGTTGCTGAATTTTTCCTCGGTCGAGTTTCTGTCCAGCGCCGCGCTGGGCAAGCTCATCACGCTGGACAAAAAAGTCAAAGCCCACGGAGGAAAATTGAAGCTGAGCAACATCCGGCCCGAGATCTACGAAGTGTTTGCGATCACCAAGTTGAACAAACTGTTCGACATCAAGGACGACGAAGCGGACGCGCTGGCTAGTTTCTAAGCCAGCGGTATTTGATGGTGCCAGGGGGGCACGCGCGAGCAGCTAAGACACCGGGGTTGCCTGGGAGACCTTTGCGGTAGGCCATGTCACAAGATCCTCTGGATTGGACGATCGATCGCACAATTCCCAGTGAATTGCAGGCCGGGCACTCACTTCTCGCGGAGCTCTTGACCAGGTTTGAGTCCGAGAGCTGGACCTCGCGCGATATCTTTGGCATTCGGCTGGCGCTGGAAGAAGCCGTCGTCAACGCCATCAAGCACGGAAATCGCTTCGATCCCGGCAAGCAGGTTCATCTGATTTGCATTTCCACGCCCGAGAAGATCTGGATCCAAATCACCGACCAGGGACAGGGCTTCGATCCCGAGTGCGTTCCCGATTGCACGGCGCCCGAGCACATCGACGCTCCGAACGGCCGTGGCATCATGCTGATGCGCAACTTCATGGCTTGCGTCGAATACAGCCAATCGGGCAGGGTGGTCACGATGGAGAAGCTGCGGGTCGAAGCCAGCTAGCAGGCTAGCAACATTCGCGCTTGAAAGTGACCTTGAAGCCCTCCGGGCTTTTGGCTACAAGCCACCACTTGTTTTTCTCCGTTCTGATTCCCGGACATGGACGTCCAGGAGCATGCGCATGCGGTGGCGAAATCTGTTGACGGCGATCCTGGGGGTCTGCGGCTCCGCCGACGCTCTGGCCGTCGATTTTCCTTACCTGGCCTATGTCAACTCGGCCGATGTCTACGTGCGCAGTGGCCCGGGCCGCGACTATTACCCCACCGACAAGCTTGCGAAGGGAGCAGCCGTCGAAATCTACCGCCACGATCCGGGCGGTTGGTACGCGATTCGGCCTCCACGCCAAAGCTACAGTTGGGTCTCGAAGCGACACCTCGACACGCTCGACGATGGGATCGCAGCGGTTAATTCCGATCGCGTCGTGGCCCGCGTCGGCAGCGCGTTTAGCGACGTACGCGAGGTCATTCAGGTGCGGCTCGATAAGGGAGAAAAGGTCGAGCTGCTTAATCCCCCATCGCCCGATTCGCCGTGGTGCAAAATCGCGCCACCCGCGGGCGAGTTTCGCTGGGTCTTCTCCAAATACGTTGACCGCCAAATGCCGGCGGACCTGGCCGAGGACGAGCACGACGCATCGGGCACAGAACGCTTTTCCGGCAATCGCGAATCGCGCTCGGCTCAAGATGTGCGACTGGCAAGCGGAAGCGAAATCGAGCCGGCGACCGCCGAGGGTCGAATGCTGAACGCTCGAAACGCATCTCGCTCATTTTCGGGCGAAGCAGAGATGGAACGCGAACTGAATCGCATTGACCTGGAACTCTCGGCGATGGTTTCCGGAGAGATTTCGGAGTGGTCTTTTGCCGACTTGCAGCGTCGCGCGGAATCGGTGTTGGGGCAGTCGCAAACGCCCGTCGAACGGGGCCGAGCTCGCATCCTGGTCAATAAGCTGGCCCGTTTCGACGACATCAAGCAGCGACAAGAAGCCGTGCATCAGCGTCAGTTTGAAAGCGGACGGCCAGGCGCGCAGGCCGACGCGCACCGCGTCGACACCTCGCGCTTCGACGGCGTGGGGCGGCTGTCGCCTGTCATTTCGGAGAAAGTGGGTGGTCCGCAATTCGCGCTCGTCGATAATACGAACGCGGTGGTTTCATTCATCACGCCCGCCCCGGGCGTGAACCTGCGGCCTTACGTCGATCACTATGTTGGCGTCAATGGGCAGCGTGGCTACATGACCGACTTGCAACGCCAGCATATCAGCGTGCAACGAGTCACCATGTTGGAAACCGAACGGCGCTAAAGAGATCGCCGAGCTCTTCTTCCCAGCTCGTTCGCGTTACCACTTCTTCGCTAGTCGACAGTCTGCCGGCTTTTTCCCCGCTGCTTGTGCCAATCGCACAATCGTTGCGCACTTGCAGTTTTCGCCTGATTTGTTTGGGTTTGGAACCTACCTCCTAATTCAGGCCGCAGAGTTTAGTCGATCGTCAAATTGCTAGCACGCTAGCGGAAATGGCGGCACGGCGAAAAACTTTGACTCTCCTCAGCTCCTTCCCCGAGCCGAAAAACTTCTAGAGTCGGTACAACCGGCCAAGGCGACCACTGGCAAGCTGAGAACATACGCAGCTCGCTGATGAGTGGTAAGCAGGGGGGATTTGGCTGAGGGGGAACGAATGCCAAGGCGACATGATGCGCTGCGCGCCCAGGGGCGTTGCGCTGCTGATCGAGAGAAACGCGACGGGTGCCAGACTTATGCATGGCGGCCGGTACATTTGCTTGTGATACCAGCGTTGATGCTCTCTTGCTGGTGCTCCGTATCTTTGGCCAATCCGCCGGCGCCGGCCACATCGAGCCGACCGGCTCGCGAGGACGCGATCCGCTCGATTCCGCTCGACAAGATCGAGGCGGAAGACAGAGACAAAATCACCGCCGCGATTTCAGGCGGCAGCTTGTTCAGACGCTTGCCGGTGCAAGTCAACGAGTGCGATCCGGACCTCTATTTGTTCCTGGTGCGGCACCCGGAAGTCGTGGTGAACATCTGGGAAGTGATGAAGATCAGCAACGTGGCCTTGCAACGCACCGGTCCCGACACGTTCCGCGCCAGCGATGGTGCCGGAACGCTGTGCCAGGTCAAATACTGCTACAACAATCACGACACGCACGTGATCTACGCCGAAGGTTCCTACGACGGCCCGCTGTTCACAAAGCCCGTGAAAGCTCGCTGTGTGCTGGTCCTCAAATCCGGCTATATGCAGGAGACCAACGGACGATATTACGTTACGAGCCGGATGGACACGTTCATCCACATTGACCATGCGGGCGTGGATCTGCTAGCCAAGACCTTGCAACCGTTGGTCCATCGCTCGGCCGATTACAATTTCACGGAGACCGCCGCATTCCTCGGCACACTCTCGCGCACCGCCGAAAAGAACACCGCCGGCGTGCGACGATTGGCCGGCAAGTTGTCGAGCCTGGAACCCGAAGTACGCGAACGCTTTGCCCAACTAGCGATTGACGTCGGCCAAAAAGCGCGAGAGCGGGAAGCCGTCGAGGCCTCCATGGCCGGTCCGCTAAATCCCGCCGCACAAAAACGGGCGTTGTCCGAGCGGCGCTAAGCCGGTGGGCTCGCACCGGCCTGTTTTGCCACGGGGTTGAGCCCGACCTTCTGTTTGGCCAATAGCTGGATCGCCTGCAAATCGAATTTGCCAGTACCAAGCACCGGTATTTCGTCTACCTCGAAGAAGCTATCCGCCGACGGAATCCAAAGATTTGGCAGCCCGGCCGCGGCCAGTTCCTTGACGATCTGGTCGGGTGTTTTTTCCGAAGCGAGGTGCAACACGATCAGCCGCTCCCCTTTTCGTTCGTCGGGCACGGCCGTGACCGAGACGACCAGTTTTTCCTCGTCGTCCGACATGATCCGCTGCATCAGCTCCTCGACGTGGATGTGCGGCACCATCTCTCCGCCGATCTTCGAGAAGCGACTCAGGCGGCCCGTGATGTGGATGAAACCATCGGCGTCGATCTTGGCCATGTCGCCCGTGACGTACCATCCGTCGCGCAGGACCTTGGCCGTCTGCTCGGGCTGCTTGAAATAGCCCTTCATCACGTTGGGGCCTTTGATCAGCAGCATTCCAGACTCGTCGATGCCCAAGTCCTGGCCCGTATCGAGGTCGATCGCCTTGGCGCTCACGAAAGGAACCGGCTTGCCCACGGTGCCGTTGCGCGAGAGCGTGGTGTCCGCACCAGGCGCCCGGTTGGGCGGCACGTTGAACGATACGATTGGCGACAGCTCGGTGGTTCCATAACCTTCCATCGGGCGAATCCCGAATTTCTCCTCGAAGGCCTCGCGCAAGTCGCCCGGCAATTTTTCCGCGCCCGTAACGACGAGTTCCAAGGTGGCAAGTTCTTCGACGGTGCAACGCCGGAGGTAGGATCGCAGGAACGTGGGCGTGGTAATCAAGATGGTGATCTTGTCATCCTTGCACATCTTGCCAATCACCTTGGCATCCAACGGGCTGAAGTGATACGAGCCCTCGACCTCGAGGCCCAGCACGGCCCACAGCGCGATCGTAAAGCCCATCGAGTGGAACAGCGGCAAAATTCCGCACACCACGTCATGGGCATCCAGTTGCAGCAGATATTTCATCGCCAGAACGTTGCTGCCGATGTTGTCGTAAGTCAGCATCACGCCTTTCGGCTTGCCGGTCGAGCCGGAGGTGTAAATGATCGTGAACAAATCATCGGGCTGAATTTTTTCCAGACCCAGCCAGCGCTCGAGCACCGCCGATGGCAACAAATAGGTGTCGAGCGCGGCCACGAGTTTATCGACCGTGGTCACTTGCTCGCGAAAATCCTCGAGATAAACCAGCTCCGCGTCCAATTTGAAATCGAACCGCTCCATGAACTTTCGGCTGGTGAGCACGTGGCGGATGCCGCACTGGGCGATGCAAAAGTTGAGAATGTCGGAGGACACGGTGTAGTTGAGGTTGACGGCCACGCGCCGCGAAAGTGTGACCGCGGCGTTTGCCAGCACGCCGCCGGCCGACGGTGGAATCAATAGCCCGACGAATTGTTCGTCCGGCGCCAACATCCGCAGTAGCAACCGCCGAAAGATCAGCGTCCGCATGAGCAAACTACCGCCGGTCATTTGGACGCCGGTGGAGTCGATAATTTTCTTCCGCCACATTGCCTTGCGGCATTGTCGCAGGAAAGCTCGCGGCAGCATGATCGTGCGGGGTGGTTCGTTCATGGGGGATTAATCTCGGTACTTTGGTAAGTTCGGCCGCCTGGGCATCTCATACATGGTTCGCAGGCTCGGTCGAGTCATTGGCCGAACCGCCGCAAAGTTGCCTTTTTCACCCATAAGAAGATACTGCCTCCAGCGTGGTTCAGGTAGCCCGGAAGCCGAGTGAGCAGGTGTCCAGTCCCAGAACCGGCGAAATACGCAGCAATCCGGCTAGATAAACGCTGCACGGACCCTTTCGCTCGCGGTCAGACGGACTCGTCGAGCACCGGGTTATGGAGGGAACCGATCTTTTCGATTTCGATCGTGATTCGATCTCCAGACTTGAGCCACACGGGGGGCTTTCTTGCCATGCCGACGCCGTGCGGCGTGCCGGTGAGTATCACCGTGCCCGGCAATAGCGTGGTGCTGCCACTGAGGAATTCAACGAGCGCCGGCACGTCGAAGATCATGTCGTTCGTATTCCAGTCCTGCATGACTTCGCCGTTCAAGATCGTTTTGATCGCCAGCGAATTGGGATTCGCGAGCTCGTCGGGCGTCACCAGGCAAGGTCCCAATGGGCAAAACGTGTCGAACGTTTTCCCGCGACACCATTGGCTGCCGCCGAATTCTTTCTGCCAATCGCGAGCGCTCACGTCGTTGGCGCAGGTATAACCCAGCACGTAGTCAAGCGCCCGCTCGCGCGAGACATTCTTGCAGCGCTTGCCAATCACCACGGCCAGTTCGCACTCATAGTCCACTTCATTGCTCTTCAAGTGCCGGGGTAACAGAATCGGATCTTCGGGGTTTTGGACCGCGCTGGCAGTCTTCATGAATAGCACCGGCCATTTCGGGATCGGAGCGTTGCCCTCAGCCGCATGCCGGCGATAGTTTAGCCCGATACACAGAATCCCCTTGGGTTCGACCGGTGCGAGCAATTTGTGGACGTCGGCTCGTTTGTCGGTGACTTCGAACTTGGCGAAAATATCGCCCTTGATTTCGCGCGCCGCGCCATCAGGCTGCTGGGCCGCGAAGCGAAGTTGTCCTTGGGTGTCCTGGTAGCGAATGATTTTCATGGGGACTGCGGCGGGTCGTTAGTGGTGGGAATAGGCGATGGTCGTCGGTCAGAGAGCTTCGGTCACACTCCCGCCAGCCGCTCTTGAGCGTCACCGAATTGCTTGAGACGCACGCCTGTCTTGTCCATGAGCGACAGGTAGAGGCTGCACATCTTGCGCTCGGCCTGGCCCGTGTAGTCGAGGACTCGGCCCGTCTCCAAACGGCCGCCACCGCGCCCCAGCACGATCACTGGCAATTGCGTGGCGTCGTGGCTCCCGGTCATCATGCTCGAGCAGAACAGGATCAGCGAGTTGTCGAGCGCGGTCCGTTCCCCCTCGGAAATCGCGTCCAACTTGCGGGCGATGTAGGCGACTTGTTCGAGGAAGAACTGATTCACCTTCAGCCAATCCTCGGTATCCGAATGGGACAGCAGGTGATGGATCATGTAGTCCACGCCGAGGTTTGGAAACCGCAGCGAGCTGTGGTCGTTGTTCAGTTTGAGCGACGTGACGCGCGTCGTGTCGGTCTGGAAGCCCAGCACCAGGATGTCGCACATGAGCCGCATGTGCTCGGCGATGTCCTGTGGAATACCATCGGCTGGCCGCGGAAGATTGGGGCTGTCGAGCGTCGGCCGCCAACCTTGCAGCTCCCCTTTCTTGCCCGAGTTTTCGATCCGTTGCTCGACTTCGCGAACCGAGTCGAAGTATTCGTCGAGCTTGCGTTGATCGGCCGTGCTGACCTGCCGGCGAATGTCGGTGGCGTCTCCCAGCACCGCATCGAGCACGCTCTTATCGCCTTTTTGCACTTCGTCCTTGAACAGCCGGTCAAAGGCCAGCGCCGGATATAGTTCCAAGGGGGTCGGCGTGGTTGGAGAGCTCCACGAGATGTGTGAGCTGTACAGCATCGAGTAATTCTTGTGGACCGACGGGTTCGACTTTTCGCAACCCAACACCAGGCTGGAAACTTTGGTCGACTGCCCGAGCTGTTGAGCGACCACCTGGTCGATGCTCGTCCCGGAGCGAATCTCGCCGCCGGAGGCCAACGGCGCGCCGGAGAGCAGATTGCCCGTCTGCGAGCTGTGGATGTTGCCTTTGAGCGCCTCGGCATTGTGCAGGCCGCGAACGAAGAGCAGTTTCTGGCGAAAGTCGTTGAGCGGCGCTAGCACCTTGCCAAGTTGCATCTCGCCGCCGGCTCCCGTGGCAGACCATTCCTTGGTGTGGAAACCATTGCCGGAGAAAATCGCAGCCAACCTCACGGGCGCCTCGCTGGCGGCGCCGGCCGCCTTCGGCTCATCGCCCCACACCGGCATCGACTCGAGCCACGGCAACGCCATCGATACTCCCACGCCTCGCAGGAACGTCCGACGCGAAAACTGGTGACTGCTCATATCTGATCCTCGCAAGGTCGCGGGCTGTTTGGAATGTAAAACGATTGTACGACGCTACTCGGTCTGGGCTAAAGGGGAGTCCTTGCCGCGAATCTCGCGGAACTGTCGACTGCGGACGATCGTGTCCACCGCCACCGAAAAGCGATCCTCATGCTTCGCCAACTGCTCGTTCATTTCCTTGATGAGCGGTTCGTCCGAAAGCTGCACGCCGCGCCCCAAGGCATATCCTAGCATCTTGCGGCAGAATTGCTGCAAAACAGCTTCACGGCGGGCAGAGAGCAGATAGTCGCGCAGGCCCGGCAAACCGTCGAAAGTCGTCCCGTCGGTCAGCCTGGCCTGGGTTTCAATCGGCCGATTTGCCAGATCCTTGTCGCGTCGCCGGCCAATGGGGTCAAATCCTTCCAAGGCGAAGCCCATCGGATCGATACGC
>JAYVCO010000259.1:0-13950 GCA_043749935.1 Planctomycetia bacterium | reverse complement strand
GTGAGCTTTCGCCTGAACTGCTCGGCGTGGGATATATCATCGGTCCGCGCATCGCGTCGATCATGATGTCGGGCGGCGTGATGGCCTATTTGGTGCTAGTGCCGATGATTGTGTTGTTCGGCGGCGCGCTCGAGCAGTCGCTCGCGCCTGCGCCCGCCGGTGAATTGATTCGGAATATGAATGTTGGCGCGATTCGCAACAACTATATTCTCTATATTGGTGCCGGGGCGGTGGCGACAGGCGGCATCATCAGCATGTTTCAGGCGCTGCCGCTGATCATCGGTTCGCTTCGCGGAGCCTTCGGCGATTTGGCTTCGGCGACGACGGCAAAAGGCAAAGCAGGGCGAACTCCCCGAACGCAGCGCGATCTGCCCTTGAGCATGGTCATTTTTGGAAGCTTGGGGCTCGTGGTCGCGATCGCGGCCTCGCCGGCGCTCGGGCTTGGCTTCGGCGTCGCGGGACTGCTGGGCGCACTGTTCATTGTGATGTTCGGCTTTTTGTTCGTGACCGTGTCTTCCCGACTGACGGGCGAGATTGGCTCTTCGTCGAATCCCATCTCGGGCATGACCGTGGCTACGCTGTTGCTGACCTGTTTGGGGTTCGTTTTGCTTGGGCACACCGGAAAGGCCGCCACGTTGTCGGCGCTGACCGTGGCAGCCGTGGTTTGCATCGCGGCCTCGAACGCCGGGACCACCTCGCAAGATCTGAAGACCGGCTTTTTGATCGGCGCCACGCCACGCTCGCAGCAGATCGCCATTTTGATCGGTGCACTGACCTCGGCCGTAGTCATGGGCGGCACATTGCTGTTGCTCAATGACGCGGGTACGGTCTATACGACGAAACCAGAATATGTGCCCAACGTGCGGATAAATGTCGCCGAATTGACACCCGAGGAAATGGCCCACACCGAACACGTCGGCGGAGAACATGCCGCCAAGGACGGCACGCTCTATCACGTACTGCATGCCAGCGAGGGAGAGTTCAACGGCATATCGGCGGGCAAGTACTTGTTCGACGACAGCGGCCAAATCAAATACTACGTCGACCCGGCCATCAACGGAAAATTGCACGAACGCGACGACGGAACCGTGGTCACGAACAAATTCGAGGCGCCAAAAACGCGACTCATGGCTTTGATCATCGACGGCATTCTCAACGGCAAACTGCCTTGGGAGCTGGTGCTGATCGGAGCCTTGATCGCCATCGTGCTTGAACTGGCCGGCGTTCCCTCTCTGCCTTTTGCCGTGGGCGTCTACCTGCCGATTCAAACGTCGGTGCCTATCTTCGTCGGCGGCATGGTTCGCTTTTTCGTGGACAAACTCAAAGGGCAAAAGGACGAGTCGGAAACCAGCCCGGGCGTGCTGCTAAGTTCCGGATACATTGCCGGTGGCTCGATCGCCGGCGTGCTGGTTGCCTTTCTTTCATTCGCGCCTGCCAGTTTCAACGACGCCTTGAACCTGACGAGTTATTTGAGCCCCAAGTGGATCGACAGCAACTGGCCCTCGCTCGGGGCGTTCGGCGTCTTGATGTTCGTGTTGGCGTTGGCCGGCCTGGGAGTGATCTTCAAAAGTGGCCAGATGGACCGCCGCGGCAATAAATAATCTCTAATCTATCCACCAACCCCTAGAAGGCCATCTGACGATGTACCTGACAATCCGCCGACAGCTCTGGATGACTGCCATGTTTTCGCTCGCTTCTTCGCTATTCACCGAGATAGCTCTTGCCGATGAGGGCATGTGGCTCTTCAATCAGCCGCCGCGCAAGCAGCTCAAGGAGAAATACGGATTCGATCCCACGGACAAGTGGCTCGATCACTTGCAGAAATCGGCCGTGCGGTTCAATAGCGGCGGGTCGGGCTCGTTTGTTTCGGCCGACGGGCTGGTGATGACAAACCATCACGTCGGCGCCGATTGCTTGCAAAAACTGAGCAGCGCGGACAAGGACTTGATCAAGATCGGCTTTCACGCCCGCAAGCGCGAGGAAGAAATCAAGTGCGTCGATTTGGAGCTGAACGTGCTGATGAGCATCGAGGACGTGACCGAGCGCGTGAATGCCGCGGTGAAGCCGGGCATGGATGCCGGGGCCGCCACGCTCGCCCGCCGCGCGGTGCGCAATACGATCGAAAAAGAATCGCTCGACAAAACCCGCCTGCGCAGCGACGTGGTCACGCTGTTTCAAGGCGGCCTCTATCACCTATATCGCTACAAGAAATACACCGACGTGCGGCTGGTGTTTGCGCCGGAAAAGGATATCGCGTTTTTCGGCGGGGATCCCGACAACTTCGAGTATCCGCGTTACGACCTCGATATCTGCTTCTTCCGCGTTTATGAAAACGGCAAACCGATTCACGCCGAGCATCATTTGCCTTGGAGCAAGGCGGGCGCGATCGATGATGAGTTGGTTTTCGTGGCCGGACACCCTGGCCGCACTGATCGCTTGAACACGGTGGCGCATCTCGAGTTTTTGCGCGACCGCGTGTTTCCGCAATCGCTCAACTCGATTCGCCGTCGCGAGGTGCTGCTGCGAACGTATAGCGATCGGGGCCTGGAAAATGCACGTCGGGCGCAAGACGAATTGTTCGGCTATCAAAACAGCCGCAAGGCCCGTTTGGGCGGGCTAGCCGGTCTGCAAGATCCGGCCATCATGGAAGCCAAGCGAAAGATCCAGCGCAGTTTGCGGCAGGCCGTGGACAACGATCCGAAGCTTCGCGACTCGCGCGACGCCTGGGATCAGGTCGACGCGGCACTGGCGGCTTGGACGCAAATCTATGCCGACCACGAATTGTACGAGCGCGGCACGGCTTTCAATACCGAGCTGTTCCCCATCGCCCGGATGCTGGTGCGGCTGGCCGACGAATCGACCAAGCCGAATGCCGAGCGGCTCCGCGAGTATGCCGAAGCCGGCTTGGACTCGCTCAAGCAGCAGTTGTTTTCCGAAGCGCCGATTTTCCCAGATCTGGAAACTCTGAAGTTGACCGATTCACTCGGCTATTTGATGGAGCGGGCCGGCGCCGAAAACGCTTTTGTCAAGCAAATCATGGCAAACAGCTCGCCCGCCCAACGCGCAAGCGAATTGATCTCGGGTAGCAAGCTGTCCGACGTCGCGGTGCGCAAGAAGTTGTTCGAAGGAGGCAGATCGGCCATCGAAGGTTCCGATGATCCGATGATTGCGCTGGCCAGGCTGATCGACGGCCCAGCTCGCAAGCTGCGCAAGACGTTTGAAGACAAGGTCGAAGAGCCGCTACGGCAAGCCTATGCCAAGATTGCCAAAGCGCGTTTCGCGATCGAGGGCGACACCACGTATCCAGATGCCACTTTCACACTGCGATTGGCTTTTGGCCAGGTCAAGGGCTATGAAGATCAAGGTCAGAAGCTGCCGCCGTGGACCACGATCGGCGGAGCTTACAAGCACGCCGCTAATCACGGCAACGTTCCGCCTTTTGAGCTGCCGCCCCGCTGGATCAAGGACAAGGAGAAGCTCGATCTCGAGACGCCGTTCAATTTCGTCAGCACGGCCGACATCATCGGCGGCAACTCGGGCAGCCCCGTCGTCAATCGCGCGGGCGAAGTGGTGGGCATCATCTTCGATGGCAACCCCCAATCGCTAGTGCTCGATTTCGTCTACACCGATAAGGAGGCTCGCGCCATCTCGGTGCATTCCCGAGCCATCATCGAAGCGTTGCGCAAAGTTTACGACGCTGGGGATTTGGCAGATGAATTGACTGGCAAGGGTTAACACGAGGTTTTGAAGCGTGCATGTTCAGGGTAACGGTTGGCACACGGCAGGCTCGCCACCCGCGTTGGGCCTGCCGGGCCAACCGTCTTCCCTCGCCTCAGTAAATCCAAAAAACGCTGCGGAACCCTTCTCAACTGAGCACTGTCATTTGCCCGACTTGGGCGGTGCCGCGAGAGCGAGAGAGAGAGCCTCGGTCATCCGGGCTTCGACCTCAGGCGCCACCCAGCACCAGCCTTGGCTCTCGGCATAACCCTCGCGCGACGCCACATCGGTAGGCACATAGCCGGGCGAGCACTCGCCATAACCGATCGCCATGACAAAAGTATCGGGCCGCAGCTTTTGGGCGAGCAACTGATACCCAACTAGGCTTTCGCCCGGCAACAACACGATTTGCGCGGCGCCGAAATCGAGCGCCGCCACGTCAATCTCGTGCCCCAGAGGGTGCAACTGCCGAGAGCTCAGTCCCATCGCCGCCAAGGCCCTAGCGTACATCGGCTTCGAGCTATCGGCCAGTTGGGCTCGTAGGGCCTCGGCCGTTTGTTCGCCGTCGCGATGTGGAAGCACTAGCGGGACGCTGCGAAACTGGACCTGGTCGAGCGAATGGCGTTTCGTCGACTGCCAGGCCGCGACCATTGCCTGGTGCATCCGGTCGGCCAATCGCTGGCGATTCTCGGGCGAGCCATCGTTGTACTTGCCGGCAGTAATATCGCCGCTGCATCCGGAAACATAAATCTGATGGACCTGCGGTTCCTCGCGCTGCTGCTTTTCTCGCGCGAGTCCCACAAAGTCGCTCGATATCGCGCCTTGGCCATAATAGCTCATCGGGTGCGTCGCGTAGGCGTTGATCGCTGCGACCGGTTGCTGAGCGTTCCAGAAACTGAACACTTTCAGCCAAGGATCGATCAAGCCCTCGGGCAAGTCGCGGATTGCCGCGTCGCGCGTGGCGCTGTAGCGCGAAAAGGAGGACTTGCCGCTGGAGTCGACCACGCGCCGATTGGAAGCCACGCGGTCGACTTTCGCCTGGCCAATGCCGTAGTGCGTCACCTCGCGAGCCATGCCGAGGCTCTCTTTCAGCACGCGGGCCACGCGCGCGACCGTGCGCTCGTGAAAATCCAGGTCGATGATGTGGCCGTCGACTTTGGCTTCGGCGAGCAAACGCTCGGCGGTCAGATCGGCCAGCGGAGCATCGTGTTGATGGACGCTGGTGACCAACACGCGGTCCGCCGTCGTGCCGGCGGCCTCGGCCATGGCGACCCGCCAGCGGGCATAAGCATCGTTGCGGATTTCACACCAATCGACGGCCACCAGCACGATGGGTTTGTCGGCGCCCAGCAAAACCAGTCCCTTGGCCAGCAGCGGGTCGTCGATCGAACGGGCCGGCTCATAATGTCCGCCGAGCAGGGGATGACCCAGCCGCGGCGTAACATCGGCGGCGAAAGTGGCCACGCGAAATCGGGGCTTGCTGTCGGCCGCCAAAGCGGAGGGTTGAAAAACGCTGGTGCTCGCCAATGCCGCCGAAATAGCCAGAACATCGCGGCGCGTGATTTGATAGTCCATGAAAGGGCTCCTCAACTTCCGGCTGTCTGCGCAGCCGCTAGTCGGCCACTAGAAATCCTTGCGCGAGACAATCACACAAGCAATCGTCAGCACCACGACCAAAAAAGCCAGATTGCTCCACACGGGCCCCCAGATGTCCACTTTCACCGGAGCGACCCTCTGATTGTCGAACTGGACTCCGCCAAAAGTCAAATCGCTGGACGTCAATATGTACATGACCGCCGTGTTCAATTGGCTCGGCTTGGGAAAGATGGTGTACAGCGGGTGCAACGCATATCGATAGATCTTTTCGACCAATGTCATCTGGCCCTGCCATTGCCGGTCGATTTCCGTGCTGGCCAGATCATACTGCGTAACTCTGGTCAGCCGATCGGCCGTGAACATCTTCTGGCCGGAGAAAGCCACGGCCGAGACATCCCCCTGCCCCGCGATGCTCAGCGAGCTCGGCTGCCTCTGACGAATATCGTAGAGCCAAAGATAGCTGTTTTGGAAAGCAACGGCCAGATAGCGACCATCTGGCGAAACAACCGCTAGCTCCGGAGCGCTCGACACGCCGGCCGAGAGGACTTCCTCGGGTTTGAGATTGAGGTCATACGTGCGCACCTCTCCGTCGGCCAGCGCCAAAAACAATTTGCCACCACCGAGCGCCACCTCGCCGGGCTGCCGCCGTTCGAACGAAAGCTCTTTCTCTTGCCGGTAACTTCCCTTGTCATCGCGTTCAAAGAGCAATAAGCGGTGACCGTCGAACAGCGCGATCGTGCCGGTTTGCTGATCGATGGCCGCACTCTGCAGCCGACGTAGCTGTACTCGCGGGCCCACATTCACAAAACGCCCCCCTTTTTCGGGCAACGGAATGTGCAAGCCAAACACGTTAATGTCTTGTTGTTTGGCTTCCAAATCGCCTTCGAGTCGATGGGCACCTTGGGACGAGGCAATAAGCACTTCGCCAGACGGACCCGACAGCAGTGTGTGTGCGCCGTCCGGCACGTTGACTCCTTCGGTGCGGCGCCAATCGTCTTGGCGTTTGCCGATCAGCAGTTTATTGGCGGCTTGCAGGGGCGAGAATCCTGGCGGTCCTGTCCTGAAAGCCAGGATCCGCTCGGCCGAAGCGTCGTACGTTGGACCTGCCAGGCCCGATGCGAACATGAAGGGCATCTGATTGTCGGCTCGCGCCAGAAAGATCTTCTGCCACTCGCCGTCATCCCAACGGAATGTTTCGCCTTGGGTATTGACCGCAATCAGGTCTTCGCCCGCGGGCACGATCGTCACGAAGCGCCGTCCGTTGAGCGAGAGCGACTCGACCAGTTGCGTCGCGGTGCCCAGCGTCCAACAAACGAACCAGAACACGACCGTCAGCACGACCGAAACGATCGCATTTCGCCACACGACACCGGAGAGCGAAGAGACCGCGTAATAAATCGAAAATAGAAACAGATACAGCGGAATCGCCAGCAGCAGCCGCTGGTTCCAAAATCCAAACCGCAATCCCAAGATGAGCCACAAGCCGCCGATGAAATAAGCGGCATTGATGGCAATGAATGCGCAGCCTCCCACGAATTTTGCTAGAAACAATGCACTGCGGAAAACCGGTTTGCTCAATAGCAGATCCACCGAACCGGCTTCGAACGTCTGAGGAATCATCGATGCCGTCACCAACACCGCCACAAACACTCCGGCCACGCCCAGCAAATAACTCAGCGAGATGACCAGCACCTGATTGATCGCCGGAAACAGTTGTGCGGGATCGACCGGCAACGGAAGGCCAAGCTCCCAACTGAAATAGGCCACCTGGATTTGTTTAGGACCACTAGGAGCAATTTCATCTGGAAACGCGGCTTCGAGCAGCAGACGGTTGAAGCGGGCCAACTCGTCGTCCGGCAACTTCGCCAGACCCTTCGCATACAATGTGCGCGCGCTGGCCGGCAATTTCGACTTGTCCCAATCCGATTCGCGATAAAAGTCGCGGCGCAGGATCATCGATTGCAATGACTCGACGACATTGCGAAAACGCGCGCGGCTTTCGAAACGGTCTTTCGTTTCGCGAGACAATGACTGCCGGGTTGGCTCATCCAACAGTTCCCAAACGCGCCTGTCGGGCGACGGTTGATTCGACTTGCCTGCGGCCACGATCTTCTCGACCAGCTTGTCGCGGTTGAGAAAATCGTCGTCGCGCAAAAATGAGCCGGCTTGTTCCATGAACCCCAACGGCAGCAGGGCCACCAGGAACAAGGTCGTCAACAGCAGCAGAATCCACAACACGCGCGACGCAAGCGCCTCGTGAAATGAATCGCGAATAATCGCCCAGTAGGGTCTCATGGCGCACTGCGAGCGATGTCCAGGATTTCCAAAAACGCTTCCTCCAAAGTCTGCCGTCGCCGTGAAATGGAGACAATGCTAACTTGCCGCTCGCGCAGCCGATCGATGGTGCTATCCACCACGGTCTGTTCGCCCGTCTTCAGCAGCAACTCTATCTGCTGGCCGTTGGCCCGCATCTCGGCGAACGAGTGGTTTTCGATCGCTCCGCGCACCGCCGACTCTTGTCCCACGAGCATTATCTGTACGTCGGCGATCGTGCGCGCGGTGATCTCCGCGATGCGCCCCTGGTGCAGCACCTTTCCGCGATCCAGAATCGCCACGCGATCGCAGATCAGTTCCAGCTCTTGCAGCAGATGGCTGTTGATGAAGATCGTCTTGCCCGCGGCTCGCAGGCCTTGCAGGATGGCCCGCATTTCGCTGCGCCCGACCGGATCGACGCCGTCGGTCGGTTCGTCGAGGATCAACAACTGCGGATCGTGCAGCATGGCTTGGGCCAACCCCAGCCGCTGCAACATGCCTTTGGAGTATTTGCGGATCGGGGTGTTGCCCCAATCGGCCAGGCCCACCGCGGATAGCAGCGGCCCGCGACGGCGCTTGATTTCACTTTGCGACAGTCCGCTGAGGCTGCCGAAGAACTGTAGCGCCGAGTTGCCGGTGTGATGCCGTGGCATCCGGTGGTTCTCGGGCAAGTAGCCCACTTGCCGGCGTCCGATTCGACTGCCAGCCGGTCGGCCCAACAGCGAGGCGTTGCCGCCCGTGGCCCGCACGAGACCCAAGAGAACCTTGATCAGCGTCGTTTTGCCCGCGCCGTTGGGCCCCAACAGGCCAAAGATCTCGCCGGGGCCAACTTCGAGCGTGACCCCCTTGAGCGCCTCGATGCGCCGGCGACCCAGCAGCCCGTCGCGATAAGTCTTTTGCAGACTTCGAACGTCGACAACTGGAGTTTGGGCCATGGAATTCCGCCGCCAAGAAATCGTCACCTGCGTGAATAAACGTCCGACCATCATACCCGAAAGAAAGATCGCAACCCAGCGCGTGCCAGTTTTCGAGATTTTTCATCGACGAGGCAACGGCCCGGCAAATAGAATGAGTCAAATCGGTTACTCATTCGCGTCTAATCGCGTTGCAACGATGAGAATCTCTTCACGAACGCCGGAAGGAAGCCCGAACCGTTGCCCGGTCTGCGGCAAGGCAGTTCGGATGGAGCCGTCAACCAACAGTGCAAACACCGCCGACGCGCCCTGCCCGCATTGCGGTTGTTTGATGTGGTTTGACGCGCAACAGGTGAGAGTAAGTGAATTGGTTGAAGAAACAAAATTGCAAATTCGACAATGGAAGAACCGCTTCACGGAGCTATCCCAGTCGGCAACGGATTCGGACGCCTATTACCACGAGATGCTGACCGGCGTCATTCAGGCTCTGGCGGCAAAAGGCGGCGCAGTTTGGACGCGAGAGCGCGGAAGGATGCAATTGCAAATCAAAGTTGGCATTGGCAGCGAAACGATAGACGATCGCCCGATCTTCAGACCTTCGCATCTTAGTTTATTAACAAACGCGATTACCGCTGCAAGGTCGGCCGTTGTTCAACCGTCGGGACACGGGCCGTCCCTTAGGGGGAATTCCAATCCAACCGAATTCCTACTTGTGCTCGCCCCGATCAAACGGAAAGCAAAGGCCATTGCACTCATCGAAATATTCCAGCGCACAGGATCCTCGATTAGCGTCCAACGTGGTTATCTGAGATTCCTCGAACAAGTCTGCGAGATCGCCGGCAACAGCGCGGTGGTCGACGACGGCAAGACAGAGTAAAACTGCTCGCAAAGGTCCGCGTTCTATCCGAATGCCAAGCTGAGACGGATTGCCGTCAGTCGGCTACCTCAGACACTTCCGGTTCCAAAAAGACGATCGGCGATACCCCGAAAAACTTCGCCAGGGTCAGGGCGTTTCTTTTGCTGATGCCTCGGCGGCGGGCCAACACATTGCTCAAGGTCGCGGACGAAATGCCAGTTTTCTTGGCCAGCTCAGCGCATTTGAGGCTATTGACTTCCAGCAAATGGGCCAACATTGCGGAGGAGGGAACCCGTGGGGTTGGGGATTCTCGATACTCGTATTTTTCAATCAGCGTCGAAAGTACTTCAATCAGTAGACTGCGGGCCGCGCCCGGGTGGGGCACCATGAGCTCTTCCAACTGCGCCAGCGCACGTTTATGATCCTTGACCGAACGGATCGGCTGAGGAACGAACTTGGCCAACAAACTGCGATACTCAGTCGCGGTGCTCATTTTTTGCTTCCGGAATGCAGTCACTACTGCCTTGGCCGCGTATTGAAAAAGTAATCCTCTCCGGCGGAAATGACCTGTGGCATTCCGGCCAGAACGTCGTGCTGCCTAGCACCAGAAAATCGATCGGCCAACGCAAACCGCACCACCCGGGCGCGATTGCCTAATTGATAGCGGACGATCACGGCCTCGGCCACTCCCAATTGATAGCGGCTCTGGGGGTAAATTGGCGCGTCGAGCGCCGACAAGGCCCAGCGGTCGAGTCGCAGCGGTATCCAAGGATCGTCCGGATCGTCGGTCGGTACGGCAAACGCCTGCAAGTCGCTTGGCAGTTGTTCTAGTTCTCGCCGATGAACCAATAGCGACACTCGCTCGGCGCTGGCAGCATATAGACCCCAGGACGGCCACAAGTCGAACCAGGTCGTCGGCGCCAAAAACGGGAGCAACACCGCCGCAACGATCACGCCCTGCGCCCAGCCCCAGACGCCCAAGCCGCTGCGTGACTGAGAACTCGATTCTGGGCTATCGGCTGCAACTTCGCTCATCGGACGTCGACCGCCGAACAAGATCAGGTCTTGCCAGATGAAATATACATTCCAAACCAGGACGCCCAGCTTATGGTTTAGTCCCCACGGACCTAGAATCACGAGCAGCAGGACGTGCAGCAGCACCGCCCCGCCAAGGGCCAAACGCCGCGTGCGCCGAGAGCACAGCCCCATGGCAATCAGCAGCTCGCCAGTCGGGAACATGGCGGCCGCGACCAACCGCCAGGGCTCACTCCAACTTGTGACCGAGCCGCCAACGCTGCCCGCCAGCGCCGCGAGAAACTGGGCGCCCAAGGTGTGCAGAAACGTGTAATCGAACTTCGAGAGTGCGGAATGAAAGTAGAAACTGACAATCAAGATCCGCAACAAGGGAAGCGCAACGCGAGAATCGGCGATCGTTAGCACGACGGCCATCAAAATAAACTGATAGGCCCAGGGTTGCAGGCGCTCCTGATCCAATAGCACCATGCCGGCCGTGCTGGCCGCGAAGATCAGTAGCGCCCGAGTGCCCCATCGCCCGCTCGGCGACCAACAGACTCTCGCTAGCGACAACACCATGCCCGCCAGCCCGAGCCACTCGCTCCACGCGGGCAAACCGGCGGCCCAGCGGAAAAACGGGACCTGGGGAAAGACAGTTTGCGGCGTCCATAGCCGCCACGTGACGGCCACCAGCACCAAGGCAGACAGTGCCATGGCGCGTCGGAGGTGCGTTGCACGTGCTTCGCCGTCTTGAGAATCGTCGAAGAACCGCAGCAGTCGCATCAATCTGGATTCCGCTGCGAACATTCGGGGCACGACCGGGATGTCAGCTCTCAGCCCGTGGGCTGGAGTGTAACACAACGGATCATGCCGCACCAAACACGCGCCCGGCTTTGCTCAGCGTGCTTCGTAATCGCCGGCCAGGTAGCTCGGCAAGTCGAGGTCTGAGAACACTGGCGGCATCCAGCTTGCCCGTTGGAAACTGGATCGACGCGCTCGCTCGCGAGGGGTCCAAGTTCTGCGAATGGCTTCCGTCTGCTCGCGGATTTCGTCCGGAGTGGGATCCGTGTCCGTCGGTTCCAGATTGAATGCTTTGCGTATCATGCTCTTTGCCCTCTTCCAAAAAAGATGTGAAACGAACACGAATTGGGCTGCGCTGAAGGCAGCTCGTGCGGCAGAAAGGTTCCTGTTTCCGTTTTGCTTACTACGCAACGACACTAATTTGGGTCATTCGATAGACCCACAAATTCTGTTGCATTTCCGCGAGATGTGACTAAGACCAAGCCGTGCTCATAGATATGATAGGTGAGCACATATTGATCTAATGGCTTTTATAACTACCGCTGCCGGGGCAATCAAGCATCCGCCGATCAAATTGCCTCGAACTCGGAATTCGGCCGTAAGGAACGCCCCTCTCGTTTCGACATCATTCGTGCAAACATCAATCGCATGCGGTATTTTTGATAGCTATTATTCCAATTCGCTATTTCCAGGCTCAGGTATTCCACGATGGCTCGGATTTCCCCTTTGCGGGTAGAAGATGCCCAGCCGGCCGCTCGGGCCGAGCTGGAACACCAGATTTCAGCCCATGGCCGGGTGACGAACATGAAGTGCACTTTGGCCCGTTCGCCGGCAGCGCTAGCAGCACTCATGCAATGGTATGCCCTGTACGATGTCGTCCTGCCCGTTTTGGGTTCCAGGCTGACGACGCTCTATGTTCACGCGATTTCGACCGAAACGGATTGCCTGATTTGCTCGACGTTTTTCCGACGCTGGTTGATCGAGCGTGGCGACAATCCCGACGATCTGCGGCTGGACGAACGGGAGCAATGCCTTGTGGACTATGGCCGGCAATTGGCAACGGACGCCCATCGGGTGTCGGACACACTTTTCGCACGCCTGAAGGCCTGGCTTTCGGACGACGACCTTGTGGCGATCACGGCATTTGGCGGCTTGATGATTGCCACCAACCTGTTCAACAACGCTTTGCAAGTCGACCTCGACGACTATCTCGAGCCTTTTCGTAAATAGGGCCTTTTCGTAAATAGGGCCTTTTTTCTCAGATTGCAGGACCAGGCATGGACAATGAACTTCGGGGCCGCGTGGCTTTCGTGACCGGCGCCGCCCATGGACAAGGCCGCGCCAGCGCGTTGGCCTTGGCACGCGAGGGCATGCACATCGCGGCACTGGACGTGGCCAAACCGCTGGCCTATCCGGGCTATCCGCTGGGCACCCCCAACGCGCTCGACTCGCTGGTCGACGAATGCCAAGCGCTGGGCGTCGAAGCACTGGCCTTTGCCGCCGACGTCCGCGACGACTCGGCCGTGACCGCAGCCGTGCGGGCGACGATCGAGCGATGGAACCGGCTGGACCTGCTGTTCAACAATGCGGGCATTTGCGGTTATGGTCTGGCCCACGAACTGGCCGAAGATGCCTGGGACACAATGCTCGATATCAATCTTAAAGGTGCCTGGCTTGTGGCCCGCCGTGTCATTCCCGAGATGATCGAGCGGCGGCGGGGCGTGATCATCAACAATTCGTCCATAGCCGGGCTCCGCGGAATGGCCCGGCTAAGTCACTATGCGGCTTCCAAATGGGGCCTGGTCGGGTTGACCAAGTCCTGGGCCATCGAGTTGGCCCCTTACAACATCCGGGTCATTTCACTGCACCCGACCGGCGTCAACACGCCGATGAACGACGGGCTGGCCGCGCTCGAAGGAAAGACACCCAGGGAAATCGCGGAACGCTCGGCCGGCAATCTGCTCGACGTACCCTGGATCGAGCCCGAAGACGTGGCGGCCGCAGTCACTTTTCTGGCCTCGGACAAAGCCCGATTCATCACCGGCTCACAGTTCGTGCTCGATGCCGGCTTGCTGAGCCGGTAAAGCTGGGTACCAGGCCCGTCCGATTCAAACGGCTCGGGCGGTGTTTGGGACATTAAAGCCAAGGAATTTCCGTTGACCCCGCATGCCCACAAGACCATATTCATCTGGACGGTTCTGACGGATCAATACTTAAGCCGGGCTGAGGCGGTCGAAGATGAGAACACGCATGGCGCAGATTCAGAATGGGCTTTATTTCTGGGCGTTATTGATCGTGCTCAGCATGGTTGCCGATCCGCTTAAAGCGGCGTCGCCTTTCAACGACCCGGTCTTTGGTTCACACCAGACGTCGAACATTCAATACGGCACCGGACCGATCAACAATGGGGCTACCAGTTTCAGCCTGACCCTGGACATGGTTCAGCCGACCAACATTGGAGTTCCCGTGCCCGCGATTTCACCGGGGATTGTATTGATCCACGGCGGAAGTTTCACCAGCGGCAGCAAGAGCGACTTGGACGGTTTGGCCGCGACGTATGCGACGTATGGCTATAACGTTGTTTCGATCAACTATCGGCTGTACGGCCAGCTTCCGCCGTCGTCATCGCCCGGTCCGGCCGACGCGTTGCAGCCGCCGCCGCCCGGATATCAAACGTTCCCGGATCCGCAGTTAGGCGCGAATGCGATTAATGCGGCGGTTCAAGATGCTCAAAAGGCC
>JAYVCO010000258.1:0-15142 GCA_043749935.1 Planctomycetia bacterium | reverse complement strand
GTCACATCCCTTGGAAGTTCGCCGCGTCCCAACTACTGGTGTCGAACCATTAGCAACCCTCGCTGTAAGCAGCGTCTGGCCACCCGACAATGCCCGAATCCCTTAGCTGCCCGCGTTGGCCAATGTGTAATCTCGCCACTCTAGCAGTTCGGCAATATCGGCCATCGTGATGTCGCGCTGCTTGGGGTCGGTCACTAGTGCGCGGCGCATAATCGTGGCGAACGGCTCGGGCATACCCTCGGCATAACGGGCGGCGTCGAGCGTGTCGATCTGCCGCAGCACGCTCAGCAGGTTGTCGCCGCGAATCGCGCGCTCGCCGGACAACATTTCATAGATAATCAACGCCAGTGCGAACACATCGCTTTGCGAACTGGCCGGCTCGCTACGAGCCTGCTCGGGCGACATGTAGTCGGGCGTGCCCGACAGGCCAGTGGGATCAGCCGTTTCCCAGGTGCCGGTTTCGGCGGTCGGCGAAATGCGCGGCTCTCGATGTGCCAGGCCAAAGTCCATGACCTTAGCCACGTGGTCGGTGGTGATCATGATGTTGGCCGGCTTCAAGTCGCCGTGCACGATCTGGTGGGCGTGCGCGGCGGCCATGCCCAGCGCGATCTGACGCGCCATCGACTTGGCTTCTTCCAACGGCAGCTTGCCGGCCTCGAGAATCTTGGCCAGTGGCTTGCCATCGACATGCTCCATCACGATCATCGACAGCCCGTCGCTCTCATCGATTGCAAACACCGTGCAAACGTTGGGATGATTGAGCGCCGCCGCGGATCGAGCTTCGCCTAAAAACCGGCGCGGAGCCATCTGGCCCGAGGCTCGAAAGATTTTCAGCGCCACGGTCCGTTCCAACACCAAATCGCGGGCGCGAAACACCACGCCATAGGTTCCGCTGCCCAACTCGGCTTCGATGCGATATTGACCGACCACGCTGTTCGGGCCCAGCACGCGGGCCGCGTCGATGGTAGGTTCGTCGCGGGCCCAATTTTCGGGGCACAATCCGCCGGTCTGCAAACCATCGAGTACGCGCAACACTTCGTCGCTGCGCCGGCCGACGCTCAGATTGTGCACGACTTGATATTGCAGCACGCCGTTGGGATCGATGATGAACAGTCCTCGCAGCGCCATGTTCTGCCTCGGCAGGTAGACGCCATAAGCCTGGCAGACGGCGCCGGTCGTGTCGCTGGCCAGCGGATAGGCCAGGCCGCCGAGCCCGCCCTGGTTGCGCGGCGTGGTGATCCACTGTTGATGGCTTTCGACCGAATCGGTGCTGATGCCCAGAATGTCGCAGTCGCGCCGCGCGAACTCGTCGAATTGCCGGCTGAGCGCCGTCAGCTCGGTGGGGCAGACCATCGAGAAATCGCGCGGATAGAACATCAGAATCAGCCAGCGGTCGCGATAGTCATCGAGCGAAACCTGCTGCGGTTCGAGATGCGGTCCGGCTTCCGTTTCGGGGCGCGGGGTGCATGGCAAGTCAAAATCTGGCGCACGCGTGCCGACGCAGACACTCGAAGTTATTATCTTCGACGCTGCTGGCTTGCGTGTGGAACCGGGGCGCGTGGATCGGGATTTCATAACCGCTATTTTACCGCCCAACCCGCGACAGACCACCGCAGTCCGTGGGCCAAAAAATCCAAGCATCGCCGATTATTGAGTTTGCGCCTTGCAATTGCGCGGAAACTCAATTTGAATTGGGGCGGATCGTCCCCGCCTTGACACCCCCGTGGCTCTACTGGCACATTCCTAACCACACAGACAGAGGCTCCCCGCCCATGAACGCTCGCCCAATCACGACGCGCCGCGACTTTCTGGCCCAGTCGGCCGCCGCGGCAGCCGGCCTTAGCCTGATAAACCTGTCCGCGTCTCCGTTGCGGGCGGCCGACGACAAGCCGCTCAAGGTGGCGGCCCTAATCACGTCGTTCTCGCCCCGCAGTCACGCGCACGTGATTCTCGAAAACTTCGTGCAGCCGTATCTGTTCAACGGCAAAGTGACCCAACCGGGCATGCAAGTGGCCAGTTTCTATGTCGATCAGATTGCCGCCAGCGACATGTCGCGCGACGTGGCCAAACAATTCAACATTCCGATTTTTCCCACGATCGCCCAAGCGCTCACGCTAGGTGGCGGCCGGTTGGCCGTCGATGCGGTGCTGTTGATCGGCGAGCACGGCGATTATCCGGTGAATGCCAAGGCGCAAATGCAGTATCCTCGCAAGCAATTCTTCGATCAGACGATTGCCGTCTTCAAGCAGAGCGGCCGCGTGGTTCCGCTGTTTTGCGACAAGCATCTGTCGTATCGCTGGGATTGGGCCAAAGAAATGTATGACACGACGCAGGCCATGAAGATCCCCTTCATGGCCGGCAGCTCGGTGCCGCTGGCCGAGCGACGGCCGCCATTGGAATTGCCCGCGGGCGCCAAGTTGACGCAAGCCGTTTCGATCCACGCCGGCGGCGTCGAGTCGTACGACATTCATGCGCTCGAGGTCTTGCAGTCGATGGTCGAAGCCCGCGCCGGCGGTGAGAAGGGCGTGCGGCAAGTGCAATTCCTGGAGGGCGAAGCACTGTGGAGCGCCGCCGAAGGGGGTCAATGGTCGCCCGAGTTGGCGGCCGCGGCGATGGCGGCGGAATTGGGCGCGGATCATGAAATCACGAAATGGCTTCAGTCGCGCGGCAAAGTCAGTCCCGCTACACCGGTGCCGATTCATGGGATCGCCGTCGAATATATCGATGGGCTGAAAGCGATCGCGCTTAAAGTCGGCAGCAGTAGCACGCGTTGGAATTTTGCCTGCCAGTTGGCCGGCGAAACGACGCCCCGGGCCACGGCTTTCTACGTCGGTCCATGGCAGAATCGCAATTTGTTCAAAGCGCTGTCGCACGCGATTCAAACGCACTTCCGCGAGAAAAAATCTCCCTACCCGATCGAGCGGACGCTGCTGACCACGGGCGTGCTCGACGCGGCGATGGACTCGCGCATAGCCGGCGGCAAGAAGGTCGAAACGCCGCAACTGGCGATTGCCTACGCTCCCCAAGATTTTCGCGCGATGCGCGAGATGGGCGCGACTTGGAAAATCATCACCGAAACAACGGTCGAGCCGCCAGGATTCGCACCTGTGGGAATCGAATAGTCCAGAACACGCTGCGCTTGCTGCGAGCTCGGCCGTAATGCCTGACTGCTATTTCTGGCTGCTCAGAATCTTGCCGACCAGCTTCGTATCGGGGAAGTTCGCGAGCAGATAGGTGTTGCGGGCGTCACCGATCGTAATCGTTTCGGTCGCTTCGGGACCGGAGCCATAAGGACCGGCGGCTTGCAAGGCTACCTGGTGCGTGCCGGCGGGCAGCTCGACGCGCAGCACTTGGATCTTGTCGGGCAGCAATCCCCAGCAGCGAGTGTCTGCCGCTTCGGTCGCTTCCCAAGCCACGCCGGCCACATCGAGCGCGACGTTCAACAACGAGTTGCGCTTGCCGCCGATGATTTCCTTCGTGCCGTAGATCACGCCTTTCTTCACGACCCGCCGCACGACGGCCGTAGCGATCACGCGCGGATAGATGGCCTCGTACTGTTCGACCGCCATCCGGCTGACGTCGGTGATCGTGGCGGTGCTGCCCACGTGGTTTCGATCGACGGCGACGCGCACGTAGCTGACCGCGCTGTTCGGCGCCACGACCTTGGGCACTTTGATCGGCGCGACCGTCGGTGGCAGCGAGTAGGTATTGTTGTTGCTCAAAATGCGATCGGCCACGAGCAGCGCCACGGTGCTGGGAATTTCGAGAACCTCCTCTTTGAACGGCCCTCGCCCGACCAGCGTAAACACATACAAGACGCCGTGCCCGGGCGCCGAGTGGCGGCCGTGCTGGGCCCGCTCCAGATCTTGCCGGCCGTAGGCAAACTCGGGCTGCCAACTGACGACCATCGCGTTGGCCCGCGCCACGTCGTCGTAGTTGGCGTGCGTCTCTTCCCGAATCAGACCGTGAATGTAGGGGCCGAGAGCGACTTGCTTGTAGGCGGTCTTTGGGTTCTCGCCATTCTTGTCGAGCCCGGCGTTGATGATCTGTTGTTGTTTGTCGGTGATTTGCAGGCTGTAGGCCTGGGCATCCTGTCCGCCGTTCATCAGGTTCGACAGCGCCAGGAACGAGCGCACTAGGATCTTTTCATAGTCTTCGCCCGCGTAGGATTTGCGATTGTCGTCGGTGAGCATCGACAGGGCAGACTCGCCGAGACTCTTTTGCTCCAAGTAGTCAAAGCGGTCGCGCACTTCGCGCAGCGTCTGCTCGGCCTGTGCGGGGCGGCCGGACGTGAGATCGACCATGGCCCGTTCGAGCTTGAGCACGTCGGCGTCGTGGTGCGGGTGCTTGAGCCCCTCGTCGATCTTCTTCGAGGCCAGGTCGAGCTCATTGGAATAGAACTTCTGGCGAACGTCGCGAACGCGAGTCTCGTAGGTCGCGCAGCCGGACAGGCTCAAGGTGCTCGAAAGAAACGAGCAGAGGAACAACCAAACCCAACGCCCGTGGCCTGACATGGTTGAACGCGGATTATTCATGGGCCGGAGTTTCCTAGCGCACAGCGCGCCATACTAACCCGACGCGCAAGCGAGGGCTCTTTTGTTGACTTTCTACGGAGCCCTCGCTTGCGCGTCGGGTTAGTAAATAGCCCATGAATAGTCCGAGTTGAACTCGCTCCGACGCGTGGGGCCGGCTTTTCGATAGCGTCACGGCCTGCTCGTGGATCGCGATCCATTAGCCGAGCAACCGGCCGACGCGCGATTGGTGATAGCTCTTGGTCAGCGTGGCCGACTGCTTGTCGTATTCACCGGTCCGCACGTTGACCATTTCCATCGTCAGCAGATAGTCGCGCTCGTAGTTCTGATTCTGCCGCGTCGTGCCCGAGGTGAGCGTGGCGTAGAGCAAGAAGTCGAACGGTTGGCCTTGCTGTTCCATGACGCCGGTGAACGCGCGCATGTTGTCGGGCACGAACAACTGGTCGGGCCGCAAGCGCGTCTGTTGCAAGCCGGCGTCGACGAACCGTTTGCTCACCGGCTGGAACACATGCGACTCGACGATCCGCGTGTCCATGATCTGGTAGATCTGGTCCTTGAAGTCGCCGATTTCCTCGGCGCTCTTGTTTTCGACCGCCACGAAGCAGATGCGTTTCGTTGGCGGGGCGAGTGTCTCGGGTCCGCCGGCGCTGGCGGGCACGATTTGCGACTGCGGACCGCAATGGCGTGCTAGCAAGCTGCCGACCGCCTCGTCCACCAGCGGCTTGAAGGTTTCGGAACCGGCCGCGTGGCTGCCCACCATTTGCGGGTCGCCCGGCTGGACCACTTTGGCAAATTGCTTGCCACGACAGCCGTTAAGGATAAGAACGCCCAGGCCCACGAAACCGGCCCGGACCAGTTGCCGTCTGTTCATCGGATTCCCTTCCGCCCTCGTGCTAGCAAGCCGGGCCGGCGCAATCCATCGCGCGAGCGCGGCACTTCAAGCATGGAAGATCGGCCGAAAGGAGTGCGGGGCTTGAACGGATTTTGCGGAAGGAAGTGCTAGCTGGCGGGGGCCTGCTTCGTTCCGGCTCGCTGACGCTCGGCTCCACTCCGCAGGCCGCCACCAGCGTTCTTTTGAATACCTAAACACTCTCACCAAGGGGACATTTCTAATGGTGGACAACACAAAAAATGCGGCGGGGGTAGATTTTTATCTTGGCGCAGTCCATTATACTGCTGGCATCCCGTCTCGGTCGGGCGCGATGCCCGCCAGATTTGCTTCCTTTTGCAGAGTGCGTTTATGGTCCGAAATTTTTGGTTCTGGATGGCGCTGGCCATCGCAGTCTTGGCAGGGGCAGATGCGCGGGCGGTGCCGGTCGACGGCTTCGGCGCCATGGGCGCCAGTGAAACCGCCGGTACCGACTACACGGGAAGTTGGGTTCCCTATCTGGCCAACCAGCGCGGATTCAATTTTGGCGGCGCGGGCCAGCCCTGGAATGTGGCTGTCGGCGGCGCAACGAGCGCCACGCTGCTTACCCCTCAGCATCAACATGAGACCGTTCGCGATCTCGTTGCCAACGGCAGCGTCGACCTGGCGTATCTGAGCATTGGCGCCAACGACTTCAACGCGGTTGCTGCGAGCATTGCCAACGGAACACTCACCGGGCAACCGCTGATAAACTGGGCCCAAGGAGTCGTCAACAATATCAACACGGCCACCGACACAGTGCTCGCCGCGCATCCTCTTGGAATGATTGTCGCCGGCGTGCCCGACATTCTGCTCACGCCGAACGGCCGAGCGGCCTTTAATACTCCCGACAAGCAACTGCGCGGCACGACGGCGATTAACCTCGTCAACTCGCTACTCAAGCCGCAAGTCTTGGGGCGCGGCTTGGTCTACGTCGACCTGGCCGGGGCATTGCGTGACGTGAACGCAGCTCCGTTTGTCGTCGGCGGAGTCACGATCGATATGATCAATCCTAGCGCCGATCCGACCCATTTCTTTCAGGACGGTCTTCATCCGGCTGCGGTCGGAAATGGATTCGTGGCCAACCTGATGCTGGCCGCGGTCAACGTCGGCTATGGAACCGCGTACAGCCCGTTGAGTGATTTAGAGATTCTGACAACGGCCGGCCTGGCGTCGAGCTATACCGGCCCGACCTCCGCCGTGAACTACGCGCACTACATCACAGTTCCCGAGCCATCGACGCTCCTGTTGGCCGCTGGCGGCTTGTTCGCGATGTCTCTCCTGCTCGGCCATCGCGTCCGGCGCCTCGCATCGGCTGTGAGAACTTGAACCTCGGCAACGGACGCCAACGCTCTTTGGATTCCCTTCGGGCTGCCGTTTAAGCGATACGAGTGGCCCACTGCCACGATTCCCCGACCGTGCGACTCTTTCCTGGATTGACTCCATTGACCGAAGCGCGGGATAATCCCGGCATGGTCAAGGCAATTACGCTATGGACAATTCTGCTGGCCCAGACCGCGCTGGGCGCTCTACCGTCATTGCCGGATTGCTGCCTGGCCATTGCTGCAAATGCTTGCACGCTCATTTGCCCAATTGAGACCTGTTGCGAATGCTGTCCGCAAGACGCGACCACTCCGCCCGCTCGATGCGCGGCCAGTAGCGAACGCCAACCACTTGTCGCGCCCGGGAACCGCAGCAGTGCGCCACGGCCTTGCGCCGCGATTTGGGCGACTGCAAATGTTGTACGGCGAGCATGCCCGTCGATCGTGGGCACGACTTGCACGCGATCGGGAGATCTTCCCGACATTCCGATAAACGCTCTCCTTTGCAGATGGTTGAAATGATCAGCCCGACCTTCGGTGCTTTGTTTCAAATCTTCAATCACTTCAGAGGAGTGTTTCAATGGTTCTATTCTTAGCATTGCTGCTCAGTCTCTCCGGACTGAGTTGCCCGGTTGGAAGCGCATCGTGCAGCGCCGATTGCTGCGCCTGCTGTCCTGACTGCGGGCCTGGCTGTGACTGCCCGCTGTGCGAATGCTGTGGCGGCTAGTTCACGATGCTGAACGCGACGCCAGCCAGCTCGAGGAACATCCTTGGGCTGGCTGGTTTTTTATCTCTCAGCACTGATCGGCACATCGGACAGTACCGACAACCGGAGCTTGAACGTACCATGACCGAAGACCAGACCTGCGAAGAAAACCATCGCGCAGAACGCACCGCCTCCAAACGCCGCTGGCTCTCCTTCCGTCTGCGTACGCTGTTCGTGCTGGTGACGATCATGGGCGTCGTGTTCGTCGTCTCCGGCAAATGGCCCGTTACGGAAGTGATCAAACCTTTTAGTAGGATGGTAATCTCGGCCAACGGCCCGATGACCCTCAGCGGGGCGCAGGCAACGATCATCCGTCCGCCCACTTCTATGGAGATGGCGATTCGAGAGGGCGTATCTTTTCTTGTGGTCGTTTTGGCATTGGCACTGATCAGCGTCCGATCCAATCGCACCCGACCGCTACAGAGTTAGGGACAACACACCCGCTTCCCGCACGTTGACGCCCTGCTTGCCACGCCATAAACTCTGCGGATTGGGCGCTGGCGGCCCGGCTCGGGCGGCTGCTGCGCGGTCCGATGTAAATCCCTTATGGAATCGATACTTAGAGCAGAACACCGGATGGCCAAAGAGCAACTCAATCGCACCCCGCCCGCGGCCAGCCCGATCGAGCAGTTGGCTATTAATACCATTCGCACGCTCTCGATGGATGCGGTCGAAGCGGCCAAAAGCGGGCATCCGGGCACGCCGATGGCCTTGGCTCCCGTCGCCTACACACTGTGGAACGACGTGCTGCGCTACGACCCGGCCGACCCTCGTTGGCCCGGTCGCGATCGGTTCGTGCTGTCGTGCGGCCATGCCTCGATGCTGCTCTACTCGACCTTATATCTGGCGGGCGTGAAGCGCGTTGTCGATGGCCAGCCGACCGACGAGCTGGCGGTGCCGCTGGACGACATCCGCAAATTCCGCCAATTGAATAGCGTCTGCCCTGGCCATCCCGAACAGTTCCACACATCAGGCGTCGAAACCACGACTGGCCCGCTGGGCCAAGGTTTGGGCAATAGCGTGGGCATGGCGATCGCTGAGCGCTGGCTGGCCGCCCACTTCAACCGGCCCGGCTTCGAGCTGTTCGACTACAACGTCTATGCTTTGTGCAGCGACGGCGATTTGATGGAGGGGGTCAGCAACGAAGCCGCGTCGCTGGCCGGGCATCTCAAGCTGTCGAACCTCTGCTGGATCTACGACGACAATCACATCACGATCGAAGGCCACACGTCGCTGGCCTACAACGACGACGTCGGCCGGCGTTTCGAGGGCCTGGGCTGGAACGTCGTGAAGGTGGCCGATGCCAACGATCTGGCCGCGCTGCGCAGCGCCTATCAATCCTTCGAGCGCACCTCGGATCGCCCGACGCTGATCATCGTCCGCTCGATCATCGCCTGGGGCGCGCCGACCAAGGCAGATACTGAGAGTGCGCACGGCTCGCCGCTGGGCGAAGAAGAAATTCGCGCCACGAAAATTGTCTACGGCTGGCCGCCCGACGAACACTTTCGCGTGCCGCCGGAAGTACCGGCCCATTTCGCCGCCGGGGTCGGAGCTCGCGGCCGAGAGTTGCACGATGCCTGGCAGAAAAAGTACACCAAGTACTCGCAAACGCACGCCGATTTGGCGCGCGAGTGGGAACAAATGCAGGCCCGCCAATTGCCCACGGGTTGGGACAAAGAGCTGCCCACTTTTCCGGCCGATGCCAAAGGCATGGCCAGCCGGATTTCGTCGGGCAAGGTGCTCAACGCCGTGGCGAAAAACGTGCCCTGGCTGATCGGTGGATCGGCCGACCTGGCCCCTTCGACAATGACGCACCTGACGTTCGACGGCGCGGGGGACTTCGAAGCCGACAACTATGGCGGACGAAATTTCCACTTCGGCATTCGCGAGCACGGCATGGCCGCGGCCTTGAACGGCATGGCGCTGTCGTACGTGCGTGCGTTCGGCGCGACGTTCTTCGTGTTCAGCGATTACTTGCGGCCTTCGATGCGCTTGAGCGCGCTGGCTCACTTGCCGGCGATCTACATCTTCACGCACGATTCGATCGGCGTCGGTGAAGATGGCCCGACGCACCAGCCGATCGAACACCTGGCCGCGGCCCGCGCGATTCCGAACTTGCTCACGATTCGCCCGGCCGATGCCAACGAAGTGACCGAGGCCTGGCGCGTGATCATGCCTTTGACGAATCGTCCAGTCGCCCTTGTGCTGACGCGCCAGAACCTGCCGACGCTCGATCGCACGAAGTACGCGGCCGCTTCGGGCCTGGCGCGAGGCGCGTACGTGCTGGCCGATGTGAAACCGGGCACCACGCCCGAGCTGATTCTGATTGGCACCGGCAGCGAAGTCTCACTGTGTGTAGAAGCCTACGAGCAACTGGTCGCGGCCGGCGTGCGGGCCCGCGTGGTCAGCATGCCTTGCTGGGAACTGTTCGACGAACAAGACGAAAAGTATCGCGAGAGCGTGTTGCCCTCGGCCGCTACGGCGCGGCTGGCGGTCGAGATGGGCATCGAGCAGGGCTGGCAGAAATATCTAGGTTTCGCGGGACGCTTCGTCGGCATGACCGGCTACGGGGCATCGGCGCCCGGCGGCGTGCTGGCCAAGTATTTTGGCTTCACCACAGAGAACGTGGTGGCACAAGCCAAAAAACTATTGGCAGGCAAGTAGACGCGAGCACGAGACACTAACCCGACGCGCCAACGAGGGAAGCACGACGAAGAGCCCTCGCTGGCGCGTCGGGTTAGTGTGCCTTTCGCTACTTGCCGTTGGGCGGCACTTCCATCAGCCGCTTGAGCGGCTCGGTCGGGAATAGGCAGAACGCGAATTCGCGCGAAGCCAAAATGCCTTCCACTCGCAGCGTTTCGGCCATCTGCTCTCGCTCGCGCAAAAGCTGTTGCCGTTGCGATTGCACCCAAGGTTGCAGGCGCTCGTTCGCCTCGTGGATCTTTCGACAGCGTTGCTTCGCATTGTCGATTGTCGGTGCCGTGTTGATCCACTTTTGTTTTTCTTGGATCAGCGCATCCACACCGCCGTCGGCCGTGGCATCGATCGAGCGCTCCGGATGGTAGGTCAACTCGCGAAGTTGATGGTCGACCCGACCAGCGTCGTCGGGCGTGACTTGTTCGCGCGCGATCGGCAGCCGCAACGTGGCCGTCGCGGTCATATAGCCCGGCGGCTTGAGGCCGAAGAAACCTTCGATGATCGCGTCGGTCACCTGGTCGTACTTGGCTCCGCCGATTCCATGCAAGAAGACATCGCCCAGGAAGAGCCTCGCGAACAGAGTTGTGATGAGAGCTCGTGTGCGCAAGCGGATGCCGTGCGTTGCCAATTCGGCCAATTGTTCGCTGGCCCGCGTGGCATCGGTTTCTGGAGATAGCTTGAGGGAGTGTTCGAGCGACTGCCGATCCGAGAGCAGGATCTCGTCGCCCTGCTGCCGCACGAACAGCCGGCGGCGGTGCGGATTGCCGCGATCCCAAATCCAAAACGGCGCTTCGAGCCAATCGCCCTCGATCGCCAGATCGGGCACGGGGTGCGCGGTGCTGCGCACGTGATTGGCCCGACGATACTGGGCGACCGAGCTGTTATATTGTTCCCACAAGCGGGGCAAATGGGCCAGCAGATGACAGGTGAACCAATGGAAGGCGGGCAAGCTACAGACCTGGCTCTGCGGGATCTCGAGCGTCTGTGCGCCCCACAATCCCTCTTGCTGATGCCGAGCCTGGGCAATGCACTGGCCGAGATTGTCGCACTCTTTCGCCCGCTCGACGACCAACGGCCAAAACTCGCGCACCAAAGGATTGGGCACGAGTTGGCGAATCACGCTCGTCGCGCGCGTGCCGAACGACGCCAGGCACTCACGGTCCACGATCGCCCGTTCCTCATAAGGAATCTCCGCGGTCGGACGATCGAACGGAACGCTTTCAACCCTCGGCTCAAGCGGCGTTCCGCTGGGCACGCGCAGCGACGCCGTTTTGATCGTATCGCTATCGATCGTCAGATTCACGGCCACGGCGTCGTGCTGCTGGGCCATCGCGCTGAGCACGAAGTTCTTGAACCAGACGCCCGGATGAAACAACTGGGGTTGGTGCCCGGCCAGAAACACGTGTGTTGTCGGTGCCAGCACCCGATCGGCCACGTTGCGATACGATCGCGTATAGCTGGTCGCGGCCATCACCAATTCGGTCCGCGCCTGGCGGGCCAACTCGCCGAGCGCGCGGCCCTGCACGTCATAATCGTAACCGGCCGAGATGGCGGCCACATTGTGCTCGACCAATTCGCCGACGGCCGACAGGGGCGGCTCGATCATCTTGCCGCCATCTTCACGCGGGGCACGCAGGCGATGGTGTTCCAGTGCTTCACTCATCAACGTCATCCGGCAACCTCGCGGCGCGTTTGTGTGGTGCGCAAGTGCGGCGGCGGAACGTCGACGCCCGCAATCACGCGGTCAAGAACTTGAGAATAATATTGGGCCCGCGTGTTCGCATTGTCCAACGAACCGCCGAACGAACGGGCCTCCTCCAGGTAGATCAGCGGAACGGCCAGCTCGATGACCTTCAAACCCGCGCGCGCCGCCTGCACCCAAACTTCAAGCGGCATGGCGTAGCCGGGCTCGGTAATGTGCAAGCGTTCGAGCGCATCGCGCCGGTAGGCTTTGAAACCGCAAAAGGCATCCGTCAACTTCAGTCCCAGGCGGCGATTCAATTCGGCCGTGACTTGCATGTTGATCCGCCGACGATCTTCAGGCGGGGCGCTCTGATCGTCGAACTGCTGCAAGTAACGACTGCCGGAAACGATCTGGGCATCGGCCGAGGCCCGCACGAAATCGGGAATTCGTTGCGGCTCGTGCTGGCCATCGCAGTCGATCGTCACCAGCACGTCATATCCTTGGGCCAGCGCATATTCGAACGCCGACCGCAATGCCGCGCCATAACCTTGGTTGCCCGCATGGGTGACTACTTGAATGTCCTTGCGCTTCGACAAGACTTCGGCGGTGCCGTCGGTCGAGCCATCGTTGACCACCAGCACGTGCGGGCTGTAACGCAGCACGCAGTCGAGCACGTCCGTGACGTGATTGACTTCGTTATAGACGGGCAGCGCCGTCAAGAATTTTGTCGCCATAGCGAGTGCTCGATGGGGAAGTTTGTCTCTGGAAGGCACCGGGGGAAGTGCCGAGTCGTACTATTGTAAACGGCAACACCCGTTGGAGGCGAATCGAGGCGCCCAGGCTGGCGGTTCAGCCGGACGAATCGGTTTCGCTAGAGCCAGTGCAAAGGATCCCTTTCTTGTTGGCTGGCCCAGACTTGCAAAGAGGGGAACTTTTCGGACAAGACGCCCGCCAATTGCTCGACGGCAAAGCGTTCGCTGGCAAAGTGACCGGCCAGCACAATGCTCATGCCCAGCGATTCGGCCTCCAAACACGTATGAAAACGAACTTCGCCGGTGACCAAGCAATCGCAGCCGGCCGCTTTGGCGGGTCCCAAAAACTCCCCCGCGCTGCCGCAGGCCACCGCAACCTTGTGGACACTTTGTGCCAGCGATCCGACGGCCTGAATGTTGTCGATTGTCAGCAAGTTCTTGACTCGGCTTGTCAGTTCGGAAAGCGATACCGCCGCGCCCAAGGTTCCATAACGGCCGGCCCCCTGCCCCGGTTCGACGCCAGGCACCAAGGGCTGGACGTCCATCAGTTGCAACAGCGTGGCCAAACGGGCATTGATGCCCTGCTGGGCCGAGTCAAAAGCCGTGTGCGGGCTGAACACCGAAATGCGCGCCTCGATCAAATCCAATAGTAGCCGGCCTTCGCTGGTGTCGGTCGTCAATCGCTTGAGCGCGCGAAACGGCAGCGGATGATGGCTGACGATCAATTCGGCCTTTTTTTCCACTGCCTCGCGAGCACTCGCTTGGGTAATCGTCAGGCAAGTCATCACGCGCTCGACTTGCTGTTCGAGATTACCGACCAGCAGGCCCACGTTGTCCCAGCTTTCGGCCAGTGACGCTGGAGCAAACTCTTCGAGGAATTGGGCGACGTCGCCAACGGTCAGCATGGATCGCTCGCGCGGGAATCGAAACTCGACCACTCAAACCATAACCGATCTTACGCGGTCGGCTTGCCGCATGGCAATAAATCTGGCGGCAAATGCTCCCTGTTGTCGACGACTTTTCGCGCTCGAGCACGCTTTCGGTATGCGCAACAGGCCGAGCCGGTACAATCAGCAAAGACAACCAACCGCCACCAGCAGGCAGGAGAACTGCAAAGTCGGGGTCAGGTCCATTTTTCGGCGCGCACGACTCAACGATGTCGCGGCTACTCTCGGCCGAAATATGGACCTGACCCCTTCGCGCTATTACTTTGTAGTTCTCCTGCACTAAAAGGACCCTTTCGTGCCCGCGCTTAAAATCGGTATTCAACTGACCAGCTTGCGGCTCCCCTTTCGCAAGGCGCTCGTCGTGGCGGCGCAGCTCGGCGCCACCGGGGTCGAGATCGACGCCCGCCATGAACTTCGTCCCGAAGAGCTTTCGCAAACTGGGTTGCGCGAATTGCGCAAGCTGCTCGAAGAGCTCAGCCTGCGTGTGGTGGCGGTTCGATTTCAGACTCGGCGAGGATATGACGTGCCCGACGAACTCGAGCGGCGCGTGGCGGCGACGAAGGGGGCGATGAAATTTGCCGCAGACCTTCGCGCGCCCGTCGTCGTCAATCAAATTGGCCGCGTGCCTAGCGAGCCAAACACGCCGAGTTGGAACTTGCTGGTCGACACATTGACCGACTTGAGCGGGTACGGCCAGCACATCGGTTCCGTGCTGGCCGCGCAAACCGGCTCGGAATCCGGCGCCGATCTGGCCCGGCTGTTGGCCGCGCTGCCGCCGCAAGGAGTGGGAGTCGATGTGGATCCCGGCAACCTGATCGTCAATGGACACTCGCCGCGCGAAGCGGTCGAAGCGCTCGGGTCGGCAATCCGCCACGTCCACGCGCATGACGGAGTGCGCGACTTGGCCCGAGGCCGCGGCCTGGAAGTGCCCCTGGGACGTGGCTCCGCCGATTTTCCGGCGCTCTTGGGCGCGCTCGAAGAACACGCCTATCGCGGCTACTTTACAATTGCACGCGAAACCTCCGACGACCCAGAGTTCGAAATCGGCGAAGCGGTTAAGTATTTGAAGAGTCTGTAACGGTTGGTACCAAGCGGGGTGAGTGAGGGCACTGGCGCGGCAGCGGGCCTTTGTGTGAACTTCCCCCAAGGATCGTGCGTGATGGCGTTTTGCTCATGCATTCCAACCGCGCGTTGTCGAGTCGTATGTCATAATTGACACCGGACGCATGAAACATGTTGCATGTCGCAATGGACGCCGAAGGCGTCAAACATGTCAGCCCAGGGCAACGCCCTGGGGAATCGTGGAACCCCAAAGCGATGTAGCCCTGTAAGGGCGAAACCGTCTCGATCTTAAACACGGCGCGAGACAAGCACCATTCAATTGTTCATTTTGCGTCATGATCTCAACCCGCGTTTAGACTTGTAACGCCCTTACAGGCAACGCCGTGAAGGATTTTTTAGCGGAGAACTTGGGGTTTTCGTGAAAGGCGGGATATGAAAAAGCCAGATTCCTCCCAACCCTAACTGAACACGAT
>JAYVCO010000257.1:0-8243 GCA_043749935.1 Planctomycetia bacterium | reverse complement strand
GTCCGTTCGATTCACGCGGCGGATCAGCCCGGCATCGTTAAAAATCAGTTTATATTCGATCCAGCGCCCCATCCGCAGTGCCACTCATCCACAATCGCGGAAACTCCATCCAGCCTGGTGGCTGCATGGTTTGGCGGCACACGGGAAGGCAACCCGGATGTCGGTATCTGGTTATCGCGCCAAATCGAAGGTCGTTGGAATACTCCTGTCGAAGTCGCGAACGGAGCCGAAACCGAGGACCCGCGCGTGCATTGTGCGAACCCGGTTTTGTTCCAGATGCCAAACGGCCCGCTGCTGCTCTTTTACAAGACAGGTCAACGCTGGGCATACGTCAAACGTTCCTCGGATGATGGAGCCACTTGGTCGAAACCCGAGCGGCTGCCAAACGGCTTTTTCGGGCCTATCAAGAATAAACCAGTGCTTCTCGATGACGGCTCGATACTCAGCCCAAGCAGCACCGAGTTTGGCACGCCATTCGGGCATGCGTGGCAAGTTCATTTTGAACGGACCGTGAATGGTGGCAAAAGCTGGCAGCGTATCGGGCCGATCAACGACGGCCGAACGATTCACGCCATCCAGCCGAGCATCCTGATGCATCCCGGTAATCGACTTCAGGCCCTGGGACGCACCCAAGAGAGTCACCTGTTTGAAGCATGGTCGGAGGACAACGGTCGGACGTGGGGTCCAGTCACCCTCATAGATTTGCCCAACTGCAATAGCGGTACGGATGCAGTCACTCTCCGGGACGGTCGCCATTTGCTGGTTTATAACCATGCCAGCAACGATCCCAACTCAGAAAAACCGAAAGGCGTACGCTCACCACTCAACCTGGCCGTTTCCAGTGATGGCAAAAGGTGGGAAGCGGCTCTCATCATAGAGGATGAGCCCAAAAACCAATTCAGTTACCCGGCCATGATTCAGACCGGCGATGGCTTGGTCCATATCACCTACACATGGAAGCGTCTGAGGATCAAGCATGTCGTTGTCGATCCGTCGAAACTGATCGCGAAGCCAATCCTGAATGGCCAATGGCCTTGATTCGGTCCGATACACCGAGACATCTCGGCATAGCTGAACGCGAAACTACCGATCTCTCGCGCCAGTCGACCGTCGCGATAGTGGCGATGCGATTTGAAATCCGCAAGTTATGGCCCGATAAGGAGTTTTCACAAAGGATCGAGTTGGCGCGCCGATTTCGGCTCGCTGTTCAAATCTGATTTGCGGATCTGCAAACCAACCGCAAATCCTTGGTGCCAACCAAAAACGACTCGCCGCAAATCATTGCGACAAGCCGTTTGTGTTTCAAGTCGGGGCGACATGATTTGAACATGCGACCTCTGCGTCCCGAACGCAGCGCTCTAGCCAAGCTGAGCTACGCCCCGTGTGGTTCTGGCGAAGTTACACATTCTACAGCCCACAGGAATGCGGTCAACGCCGGCTTGCAACGGACTCTTGACCTCTGGTAGCCGCGTTACAGCGTAAAAGCTCGCAGCCCAGAAATACGCGGACTCGCTAGTCGATCGCTTCTTGCGCGCCTACCAGCGGCACGAAGCGGCAGTGCGAGAGGGGCATCGACTGCATTTGGCCGTCTACTTTGCGAAACGCTTGCAAGAGCTGGCCCTGGTTGTCGCCCAGCGGAATCACGAGAATCCCCCCTTCCGCGAGTTGCTCTTCCAAAGCGCGCGGAATGTGGCTCGCGGCGGCCGCCACCAGAATCCGATCGTACGGAGCTCGCTCGGGCCAGCCCGCCGTGCCATCTCCGACAATGAGCGTAACGTTCTTGTAGCCGCGATCTGACAAGACTCGCTTTGCACGGTGCGATAGTTCCTCGTGCCGCTCGATGCTGACTACGCTTGCCGCCAACTCGGCCAGAATCGCAGTTTGATAGCCGCTGCCGGTCCCGATCTCCAACACGTTTTCCTCGCCGCTCAATTCGAGCGCGTCGGTCATCAATGCCACGATGTACGGCTGGCTGATCGTTTGCGAACAACCGATCCCCAGTGCCCGATCGGCGTAAGCCAGATGCTCGACGTGGAGCGGGACAAAATGCTCTCGCCGAACGCGGGCCATTGCCGAGAGCACCCGGCCCGAACGGATGCCCCGTTCGCTCAATTGGCGCAACATTTCTTGGCGCGCGGCGCTAAAGGGAAATCTGGTTGGCATACGGCCAGCAATTCCAAAGCTCGAAACCATGGGAGAGAAGGCGCCTGGGGTCCGGCAAGATCCACATCGAGCCGCCGGTCCACTCGCCAATGGTATTCTACCCAAAGAAGGCTGCTAGGCGCAGAGCTCGGTTTTTGCCAGGGCCGCGGCCGGTTGCCAATCGCAGACTTGCAGCTCGACCGAACTGCGGCCGCGAAAGTGATTCATCTGCGGCCGGAAAGCCACCGCGATCGGCCCGGATAGCTCGGAAAGGGCATCCGCCCACTCGCCGCCGCCGAACGCGACCCCCCGCAACTGGACGCCGTGTTGTGCCAATCGCAGCGACAAGTGCCGTTCGCCGCCACCAATCCGTTTGGGCGGCTCGCTGAGCGTCACATTCGAAGTACACAACAGGGGCCGGGGGTTGGAATTGCCAAAGGGCGCCAGTCGCTCGAGGTTTTCGATCGCCGCGGCGGTCAGCGAGCTGAAGGGCACTTCCGCGTCGATCCGCAATTCCGCGACGCGCGCCGAGGTCGAGATTTCGCCGGCGACATGCTCGCAGAACTGCGCGCGAAATTCGTCGAGTTTGCCTTCATCGATCTTCATGCCCGCCGCTGCCGCGTGGCCGCCATGGCTGATCAAAAGCTCCGTGCAGCTTTGCAGCCCGGCGTGCAGATTGAAGCCGGCCACGCTGCGCGCCGAGCCTACACCCGGCTTGATTCCCAACGGATCGAAAGCAATCAGCACGACGGGTCGGTGAAATTTTTCGGCCAGGCGCGACGCCACGATGCCAATGATGCCGGGGTGCCAGCCCCGATCGGCCAGCACAAGCGCCGAGTCCCCCTCGGGATCGAACTGCTCGGTGGCCTGTTTGTTGGCTGCCAAATAGATGCTGCGCTCCAGACTTTCGCGGCTGCCGTTAAGCTCGTGCAAATAGGCTGCCAGCGCCGAAGCGCGGTCGGCTGAGTCGGTGGTCAAAAGTTCGATGCCGAGCGTTGCCTGTCCAAGCCGGCCAGCCGCGTTGAGCCGCGGCGCCAGCATGAAACCAATATCCTCGCTCGAGAGCTGCGGCTTCTGATCGACGCCCGTCAGTTTCATCAGCGCCGCGACGCCCAGGCCCGGCGTTTGCCGCAAGCTGGTCAGCCCATGCCGCACCAGAATCCGATTTTCGTCGATCAGCGGCACGACGTCGGCCACGGTTCCCAAAGCGACCAGCCCGATGGCCTGCATCAGGTAATCGCGCATCCTGGGGCTGACTTTTTTGGATTGACTGGCGCGTTGGCAAAGGGCCCAAGCCAGCTTGAACGCCACGCCGGCGCCGCACAGTCCGACAAAAGGATACGACCCTCCGGGCAAGCCGGGATGCACGATCGCGGCCGCCGACGGAAGCGAGTCCGAGAATTGGTGATGGTCGGTAACTATCAACTCGAGACCCAGCTCGCGAGCGAACTGGGCTTCGACCACGCTCGCAGCCCCGCAATCGACTGTCACGATCATTTGCGCACCGCGCGAATGCAGCGTTTGCAGTGCGTCGCAGTTGAGCCCGTAGCCGTCTTCGATGCGATTCGGAACGTAGTAGCTGACTTCCGCGCCGAGCAACTTGAGGCACAAGAACAGCAAAGCCGTTCCGCTCATCCCATCGACGTCGTAGTCGCCATAAATCACGATCCGCCGGCTGCCGGCAATGGCGGCCATGATGCGATCGGCCGCGGCTGGCACACCCGGCAGATCGTCGGGGTCGCGCAGGCTAGTGAGCTTGGCGTCGAGAAAATCGCGAGCCATCGCGGGGTCTGAGATTCCTCGGCAGAGCAGTAGCTGGGCCACGACGGCCGGAACCGCCGCCGAGCGTTCCAGCGCCACGATGCGCGAGGGATCATGGGGTTGGATCCGCCAAAGCTTGGCCATCATCGTCCTGACGAGAAAACAAGGGACTCCCTAAGTGCACGCGACCATTGGAACAAATTGGCCATCGGCCGGCAAGTTAGGGCACGCGGGCCGCATCGCCAGACAGACGAACGGCGTGCGGAATTCGCTGAGCAGACACCTGACAGAATGGCACGACCAAGACGCATTGAAAACGCAACGTGCCTAAAACTGTGCGCTTCGCAAAGAACGATAGCCGGCTTGAAAGCCGAGGCTATTTCTTCTTTTCAGTGTGCAGAGTGTGCTTGCGCAACCGGCGGCTGTATTTCATCAGCTTCAGTTTTTCGCCACCCGACTTGCGGCGCAAGGTGTAGTTGTAGTCGCCGGTTTCGTCGCAGACGAGGAACACGGTTTCAACCTTTTTCTTACTCTTAGCCATTCGACCCTCAGCTCCTCGAAATCCAAAAAACCGACCGTCCACGAGCGCGCGGCAAGCCACAGATTGTACAACAGCCGGCCCAAAGCTGGCCAGAGGCCCTTTTTCAGATATTGACGGTCCGCCGGGTCGCAACGAAGCCGTGGGGGGCTACGTGGGCCCAACGGCGACAGAATTGGCCGCTCGACAGGTGCCAGTGCGGACAAATTGATACTAAACTGGCCCTGTTTCGCTTACACTAGAGGTTAGGGATCGACCGGCGCGGTATTGCCTGGCCGGATCGAGAGAAGAGCAAGCACGCGGACCGGCAAGACCTCCGCCACTCCAAGCAGGGCGGCAGGATTCCGGTTCAGTTGCGCAGGGTCGGGGTCTTTGATGACTGAGCACGCGCCAGCAGTCGACGCGGTTTCTGCCGTGGATCGCAGCGGGGATGAGACCGCCACACCGCCCCCTGCGCCGCTCGTTCCCGCAGTTCCCTTGCCACCACTGGCGACTCCCCTGGGCATGGTCGTTCCGCCACAACCTGCAACGGGTGCGGCGAAAGCCAACTTGAGCCCGGAAGCGATTGCGCGACTACCCAACGCTCAGAATGAAGCCATCGATCTGTCGTTCGAGGAAGAACCCAAGTTGCGCGACTGGTGGCTGCAAGTGCCCAGTTGGATGGCGAGCATGGTCGTGCATCTGGCGTTAGTGCTGGTGCTAGCGTTAGTGACCACGGCCCAAAACATTAGCGGGCTGCCGGGCGAGTTCGTCGTTTCGGCCGAGCACGCGGATGCGGCAGGTAGCAGCGACGAGTTGCAGAGCCAAATGATGGAGATTTCCGAGGAACTGCAAACAGCTCCGAGCCTTTCACCACCCCAACTCAGCGATCTGCCACAAGCGGCGCCGTTGTCTGAGATCATGGCTCCCTTGCGCGCCGAAATGGCCAAGTCAGACACCGACCCGAAACTGATCGGTGGCGGCACAAACCTGGAAAATGTGATCGGCGCCGGCATAGGTGGCGGCACGGGCAATTCGTTTGAGCTTCGCCTGAATGGCACGAGCCGGGCCGCGATGGTAGCCTCCGGCGGCGGTACGAAACATAGTGAGCAAGCTGTTACTTTGGCTCTCAAGTGGCTCTCCGAACACCAGAACTACGACGGAAGTTGGACTTTCCAACATCAGAATAGTCCCAAATGCCACGGCTCCTGCGGCGATCCGGGTCATAAGGACAGCAAGATCGCGGCCACGGCCATGGCCTTGCTTCCCTTCCTGGGCAACGGACATACGCACAACGAAGGGCCCTACAAGCGACAGATCGAGCTCGGCTTGCGTTTTCTCGTCCGGTCTCAAAGAAGCGATGGCGGTCTCAACGACGATGGCGGCACGATGTATGGCCACGGTCTGGCGTCGATCGTGCTCTGCGAGGCGTTTGGCATGACGCGCGATCAATCGTTGCGTCGACCGGCGCAAATGGCCATCGACTTCATCGTCGAGGCGCAAGATCCGGCCGGCGGCGGTTGGCGATATTATGTTCAGCAGCCTGGCGACACATCGGTCGTGGGTTGGCAACTCATGGCGCTGAAAAGCGCGCAGATGGCCTACCTTCGGGTTCCTCAGCAGACGATGCGAAAAGCCGGTTACTTTCTCGACTCCGTGCAAAGCGACCGCGGCGCGGTCTATGGATATCAAGGCCCCGAGCGGGGACGCCCCGCCACCACGGCCATCGGTCTCTTGGGCCGCATGTACCTGGGCTGGAAGCACGAACAGCAGCCGCTGCAAAGGGGCGTGCAGATTTTGAGCGCGCTGGGCCCCTCGACCGATCGGACGGCCTTGAAGAACAACATGTACTACAACTACTACGCGACGCAAGTCATGCACCACTACGGGGGCTACCCTTGGCAGCGCTGGAACGAGGTCATGCGGGAATATCTGATCAAGACCCAAAACCACCGGGGCCACGAAACGGGAAGTTGGTATTTCGACGTCGTCACCGATCACTTCACAGCGGCTGGCGGGCGACTCTATTGCACCGCACTGGCCGCCATGACGCTCGAAGTTTACTACCGCTACATGCCCCTGTATCGCGAGGATAGCACCAAGGGCGCCTTCACCCGAGAGTAGCAAGCTCGCGAAATTGCGCCGAGTCGCGTCGCCCTTTTGAAATTGGCGGCTCAAGACTTGTCTTCGACCAACCGGCCCGCTCGTTGCGTAACCTTCGGAATCTCGAAAAAGTGCAAGTCATTCCGGTCATCGATCTGATGGGCGGCCAGGTTGTGCGAGGCAAAGCTGGCCAAAGGGCGGAGTACCGCCCCATCCAAAGTTTACTGGCCGCCGATGCCCAGCCGTCGAGCGTGGCCCGCGCGCTAGCCGCAGCGGGATTTCGCGCTACGTACGTGGCAGACCTGGACGCGATCGGTGGCGCCAGGCCCGCCTGGCCCATCTACGAAACGCTGATGCGCTCTGGACTGGAGTTATACGTCGATGCCGGGCCGTCTACCGCCGCGCAGGCACGCGAGATGGCAAGTTTCGAAGTAGACTCTCGACCGCTATCGGCAATTATTGCCGGCCTCGAATCTTTGCCCGGTCCTGACGAGTTGGCCTCGATGAGCCGGATGCTGGGAGCCAAGCGACTGATTTTCAGTCTCGATCTGAAAAACGGCGTGCCGCTGGGAGGAGCCGCCTGGGGTCGCTTGACACCGCGACAAATCGCAATCCTGGCGTTGCGCATGGGCGTGCGGCGCATGCTGGTGCTCGACCTGGCCAAAGTTGGCATGGGTCGCGGCGCCGGCACCGAACCACTCTGCCGCGAGCTGCGTTCGCTCGACCGCGATCTGGAAATCATCGCCGGCGGTGGAGTTCGCTCTCTGGCCGATCTCCGCTGTCTAAGAGCCGCGGGCTGTAGCGCCGCGCTCGTCGCATCGGCATTGCACGACGGGAGGTTGAGCGCGGCGGATTGCGCCACACTAAGGTCAGCCCAACCTCTAGATCGACGGGAAGTAGCTCGCTAGCACTACCACCACTTTGGCTCGCGTCTTTCCAGGAACGCCGCCAGGCCTTCGGCAGCCGCTTCGGTGGTGCGCGACGCGGCGCTCACCGCGGCACCGGCCGCCAACTGCAACAGCAGTTGCTCTCCGATCGTTTCGTTCAACAGCCGCTTGGTCATTTGCACGGCTTCGGGAGCACTCAGGGCGATTTCCCCGACAAGTTGATTCGCGCGTGCCCAAAGTTTGTCGTCGTCCACCAACTCGTGAAACAATCCGTAGCGATGCGCTTCGCGCGCGTTGATTGCCTTCGCCGTGAACAATAAATATGCGGCGTGCGCTGCTCCCACACGAAATGTCAAAAGAGGAGCGACCATCCCGGCCACGATCCCGCGGCGCGGCTCGGGAAACCCGAAGGTGGCTGATTCCGTAGCGACGACCAGGTCGCAGGCCATCACTAATCCAGCACCGCCAGCGATGGCCGGGCCATGGACGGCGGCAATGAGCGGCTTGGGAAACCGCAGCATGGCATCGATCAGGCCGTGATAGATCACCGAATCGGCATGCCACTGAGCAAGGCGGTCTTCTTGCCCGTTGGTCGCCAGCATCTCCGAGAGATCCATGCCGGCACAAAACACGCTGCCCGCCCCTGCCAGAATGACGCCGCGCACTTTGCGCTCCTGGTGCAGGTCGTCGATCGCCTGGTGCAATTCCTTGAACAGCGCTCGCGACAAGGCATTGCGCTTTTCTGGGCGGTTCAACGTGACCGTGGCGGTGTGCCCGTGAACTTGAATTTTGACGATTGGTTCCATAATTCCTAAGCGCTGCGATTCCTAAGC
>JAYVCO010000256.1:0-10052 GCA_043749935.1 Planctomycetia bacterium | reverse complement strand
GGCCAATTCAGCTCAGTAGCGGCAACGGCTCGAAGTTGCCCGACAGAATTTGTGCTGAAGGCACGTCGAGCCAGCGATCCAAGATACTGGCGTACAGTTGGCGGAAATCGATCCGCATTTTGACATCCCCTTCGTCGAGATCAGTAAGGTTTGGCGCGGTTCCGTGAATTCCTTGCACGAGCCTCGGACCGGCGACGAACACTGGGCCGGCTGCGCCGTGATCGGTTCCTCCCGAAGCGTTTTCGGCAGCGCGACGACCAAATTCGCTGAACGCCAAGACCAACACACGCTCTCCCAGGCCGCTGGCGTCCATATCCCGCAAGAAGGCGCCGACCCCCTCGGAAAAATCGCGCAGCAAACCGTAGTGCGTGTTGGCCTGCGTGGCATGCGTGTCGTAGCCCGATTGCAGTGTGTAAAAAACGCGTGCTTGACTATCAGATTTTAGCAGTGCAGCCACAAGTTTCAGATTGGCCGCGAGCTGCGAGCCGGGGTAAGCGGCGGCGCTCTTTTCCGCCGGCGCCTTGGTCAAGCTCGACAGTCGCTCGGCCGTGGTAAATGCTTGCTCACTGGCTCGCGCAACGCTGAGCAATAGATCGGCATCGCCACCCGCGACCTGCGACGTCGTGCGTAATAACTCCACTGGCGCGACGAGCGCCATTTCTTCCAACGAATTCAGCGTGGCAATCTCTGTCTTGCGTCCCCACAGCGTGACCGGCGGCGAACCTGAGCCCGCGTAAACGGCGTGTGGCCCTGCCTGACGTGGCGCCTGCACGTCGAGCGCGCGTCCGAGCCAGCCATACTGGCCGTGGCTGGCGGTATCGAGCAACGCCGATTGCCAAATCGCCATGCTGACGAAGTGCGAACGGTTCGGATTCGGATAACCGACGTTCTGAATGACCGACAATCGGCCGGCGTCAAACAACTTGCCCATTGCAGACATAGCCGGGTGCAGCGCGACATCATCATTCAGCTTGATTAGCTTGTCCGTTGTGAGCTTGAGCTGCGGCCGCAATCGAGCATAGTTCTCGTCGCGGAACGGCACGAGGGTGTTCAAACCGTCATTGCCGCCGTCGAGCTGCACGACAACCAGCACGCGGCGGTCGCGCTCGACGTCAGCGGCCCGAGCGGTTTGCGCCAGAAATGCGGGAATCGCGGGCGAGAGCGAGAGGATGGCCGAACGTTCGAGCAGTTCGCGGCGGGTAAGCATGGTTTTGACTCCGTTAAGGGTCCGCCCGAGGGCGGGCAGTGTGTCTTTCGAGTTATCCCAAATGACTTTCTGGTCGTGAGAGCAGCAACAGCGCGGCGGCGGCCAGCGGACTGCCGGCTGCTTTGGCTCCTTCGACTGCCTGCGACGAAATGTCTTTTGTTACTGTTGTCGGCAATCCGCCCACCAGCAGTTCGCCCAACCACGTCACTTGGGCGTCCAGCGATCCCTGACCACGATGTCGCTGGACAAGCGCCTCCAGGTCAGGCATGGCGCGGTTGCTGGCTATACGGCCAGCGACGAGCGAGGTGGCAAAGTTGCTGCGGGCTATGATCGCCGTGGAACTCAGCCAGCTTTTGCCTTCCGGCCAGCCGCCCACATTGGGCGGATAGAATAATTCCTGGCCCATACGAGCCATCCATTCGGCCAACAGCAGGGTGCTGGGGGGCGGCGAAAAACATTCCAGAGCCCGCACCGCGCCGACCACGTATTCCGGCGGACCGATAATGCGCGTGTTGATATTCGCGACCGCGAAGAATCGCGCGGAACGCAGAACCGTTTCAATCGCCCAGCCGACGTCCAGCTGCCGCTCGCTTAGACCGACGGCCAGTTGGTCGATCGCCGCCTCATCAACCGCGCCGCCGCTCAGCAGCGTGCGACAGATCCGCCGCGAGACGTTCTGAGCCGAGGCTGGGTGCGCGGAGACTATCTTTAGGATGTCGTCGCCCGTGAAGGACCCGGTTTGGCCTAGAAACGTCTTTTGCCCGTCATCGTGCGCATGCTCGTCGAACCGGAATTGTTCGGCGACCACTCGCCAGCCAGTCAAAGCACGGGCCGCTTCCTGCACATCGGCTTCGGTGTAGTGGTCCACACCCAGCGTAAATAGTTCCAGCAGTTCGCGGGCCAGGTTTTCGTTCGGGTGACCGGCGCGATTGGTATCGGCGTCGAGCCAAGCCAGCATCGCAGGATCGCGCACGACTCTAGCGAGCAGCTCGCCGAATTGTCCGCGGGCATGCTGACGAAAAAAATCGTTCTGCCGCTGCATCCGCTTCAGGTCGCGGACTTTGCGATTGCTGGTGGCAAAGTGATTGTGCCACATGAGCGCGAGACGCTCGCCCAGCGGATCGGGACCAAACAGCATGCGATAGACCCAAACCGCTTTTAGCCGCAGATCCTGTCCGGAAACCACGGCCGCTTCCGAAAGCAGGCGGGCTGTCGTTTCGTAATCCGAGGGCTGACCGTCAATGCGTGCTTGCCCGGTCAAAAGACGTGAGACGGCCTCTTGCGGACTACCATTCAGATCGCGATTGACTTCCGACCACGTAGCCGCGAAACCCGCACGACGATGCAAATGCACCACGCGGCGCAAATTCCACGGCGCGTTTGCATTGGGACAATACGGCATCCAAGTGTCGGTTGGCATTGTCAGTCCGCCGGGTGGAACCAGTCTACAACTTTGTTGACATTCGCACTGGCATCGCCAGTGGCACACGAGAGATTACCAATTCACATATGTCAGCATTCTATTATCGCGCAACGATTATGCGGTCGCCCAACTCCAACGTATTGCCGCTCTTGACTGTTAGCTCTCCGAGCTTCGGCTTCCCGTTGAAGTATTGTTGCCCAAGTTGGATCTGCAAATAAAACTTCATTTCCGGCACGATGCCATCGAGTTGGAATCGGCCCTCGCGATCGGTCGTGACAGTCTCCTTCAATCCCGGGACAAAGCGATACAGTTCGCTACCTGTGATATTCACGGGATTGATTGAGACTTCGACGTCGGCCATGGCATGTCCCTCGTCGTCGACAAACCGTCCGGAGACATTACCCAGCGGTTGCAACTGTGCCTCGACCGGCTGACCTTCGTCACCGCGAATTGTGACCACCGCGCCTAGCTTTCGCTCGGCGTGATACAGCGCGACGGGTCGCGGCTTGTCCGCGTGCAAAGCATAAACCGTGGCCTGCGTTTCGGGCACCTGGTAGTTGATCGGCCAATGCTCGGTCATACCCGACAGAAAGGCATCGGCCAGAGGTTTGCCGTCGGTATCTTTAACGAGCACTGTACCAGCCACTCCACGGTCGACATACAAGTCGACTTTAAGCTCGCCCGTTTCCGGCACATCAATGATTGTGACCGCGTTCTCGACGTTCAAAAGCTCTAGCGAGTTGTGCGCCGTCGTAATCCTCCACTCGTCATCCTCGGGATCATATTGAAAGAGGCCACGGTCTTTCTCGTCTGGAACGGCTCGGCGATAGCGGCAAAAGTGATGGCCGTGAAACTTTTCGTCGGCGTGGACCTGTGCCATGATCAGTGAGCGGCCGGGAATGGTGACCAGTCGAAAACGGCCGTCAGCTTCGTTGCCGGCCATCGTGCGGTCCGAGCCGTAGTTGTCGAACCCAGGTTGTTCGTAAAACTTATTGTCCGCCAGCGGCGCGAAACGAATGCCCGCCTTAACTCCCTCGCCTGTTTGTCTGTCGATGACACGGCCGGTGACGATCGTGCCTTTGTGCATCTCAATTTCAAACTGCAACGGGCCGACGACAGGCACATTGTCCAAGCGGATACTTCGGTTCAGATAGGCCGAGGTGCCCTCGCCGAAGCTGGCCGAAAGAATGTAACTATCGAGTTTCGCAATGCCGGCGAGGCGATATTTCCCCTGCGCATCGGATTTGCCAAGCGCGACCTGATCCCAGCCAAAGCCGGTGTAGAGCCTGCAATCCGACACCGGCTCGCGCGTTTTTGCGTCCCGCACTATGCCTTCAATGACGAATTCCGGCTCGGCAACGACGATCATTTCCGGGCCATAGAGCAATAAATCTCGCGTCATGCCGCGCATTTGCGGTGAGCGCTGCGCATTGGCCGCTTCGTTGAATGGCCGAGGATCCAACCCCTTTCGCGAGATGACCATTAGCGCGCCGTTGGCAATGCCATCACCCTTGATTTTGAGCGTCAGGATGCGATCCGCGCCAGCCCCCGCGATCGTAAATCGCCCGTCTTGATCGGTTTTCGCAACACATCCGATTGCGTGATTCGCGCCATAGAGCCTTTGGCGAATGTTGCTTAAGGTATCTTGCCAGCGTTTCGCCCAACCCGCCAGGAAATCATCAAGCGTTGACTCCGGTTTGTAGATGACTTCGCAAGCCACTTCGGCGCCCGCGACAGGGATTCCCTCGGTGGTCACCACCTGGCCTGAAATCGGGACATCCTTGACCAGTCGCAAGTTGATCGTGGTTTCGGGCTTGAGCTCGCTGCCCATTAACCAGTCGACGCCAAAACCTTCCTTATATGCAATCAGATCTCCCTGCGGCCCGTCGCCTACGGATGGTAAATACAGACGAAATTTTCCATCAGCCGATGTTTCAGCCGAGACTTCGATCAGCCCCTTCTGCTGGGCCAAATACTCATTGAGAATCGGCCGCCGATAGTAAATCATTTTGACACCAGCCAGCGGCAGACCGGTGTCGGCAGCCACTATGGTGCCGGAAATCGACTGTCTTTGCATCGCCTTAGGCGTTACGGCACGCTTGTCCGACGAAATGCTCGCTTCAGTGTCAATCGCTTCCTTTTTCCCGTTCGGACTCGTCATTGCCAGCGTCCTCTTCGGCTCGGGGCGGTCTTTGGCCGTGACGTCAAATTCGCCCAGATCGATGATTTCGCCTGGCTTGACGCTTAGATTCCGTGTGATGGATTGATATTCGATTCCTGGAGCGTTCATCGAAATGTCGTAGTCGACGCCGGGCAGAACCTGCGTGTTTGTGACGCGGCCATCCTTGTCGATCGGCACTTGCGGCAATTCGGCCGGGAAATCGTGTTCCCCGGCCAATTGGAAGGCGACAAATCCATCACGGGTCGGCTCGCCGGCATCATCATGCATTCGGGCGGTGATAGTCGCACACGGTTCCACGACTACAGTGACAGTGGCATGCTGGCCGTCGGCTGCGTTGACTTGAACGGCTTTACCCAACTTGCGCTCCTGGTGGCTTACCAGTACCCAGCGCTTTTCATCAGATCGCAAACCCTCGACGCTGACTTCGGTTTTTGAAATGCCGAAGGACTTCCACTCTCTCATCGGCCATAATCCGCAAACAGAAAAACCATCGACTGGCTTCCCCTGTGGATCGACGACCTTCAAGGAGACGCTTCGGCCCGGATCAATCGCCAGATCGGCAATAATTTCCTGATCGTTTTCACCAGGATTGACTTCGCGCACGGCGGTTGGATGCTGCTCCGAGGGAGCGAATTGGTGGGTCACCTTTACAAACGCTTGATTCGACGGCAGGTTGGCGATTTCGCGGACGCCTTGACCTGTAGGGAACGGGCGATCCCAAACGTTCGCGAACAGCAGACCATGCCCAGGCAACCCCACGACAGTAAAGCGACCGTCGCGATCGGTCAGAAAGCGATTCGACTTTTGATGTTGGAAAACATCTTCGGGTAGATCCTTGAGCAATGGATTCAGCGGCCAAGGAACGAACTTCACTTCGGCCGCTGCGATCGCTTCGCCCGTTACTTGATTGGTGAGCCGACCATGCACCAGCAGGCCGCGATACAATTCCAGATCCAATGCAATCTCATCCAACCCGGCCGCAGCAGGCACGGTGAACATGCGGACAAAATAGGGTTGTCCGTCGCCGGGATCAGCCTCAATTTGGTTCCCGGCGCCTTTGGGCATGCAGTCCAAACGGTAACGACCAAGCTCGTCGGAAACCACCACCGTAGGTCGAAGTTCGTGCATCTTGCTGCTGGCCAACTGGTATGCAACCACTTGCACACCGGCCAATGGCTCGCGGGTTTTGGCGTCGCGGACCACGCCGGCGATCGGCTGCGAAGGTGCGGCGATGTATTGGAAGCGTGTGCCGTACAGTGTCTCTGTGCGATTGAAGGTGGGCGTAGGTCGATTGAGAAACTTCATGGCGATGGGCTCGATCCGTGCATTAATGGCGTGCAGATTGGTCGTGACGACGCCCCCGCCTTCGATTCTTAGTTCAGCCGTGCGGTTCTTTCCGACGCCCGACAAACGAAATCGTCCATCGGAATCGGTCATCGCGGTTATGGCCAGAGGCGCAATTCTGGTGCTAATCTCGTGATCGTCACCGTATTTACGGATCTCGAAGTAAGATTCCCCCTCGCGAAGTTTTTCGAGCCAGGGCGTCAAGTTTCCGTCGGAGCGATAGCCGATAGCCATAACGCGGACCATGACGGCTGGCTTGGGTCGCCCCTCCAGATCGACGATCCGACCTTCGAGCGGCTCGTCGGCCGCCAGCCGCAAAATGGCTTCACCGCCAGCCACCTCCTGGTGTCGCACGAACGCGTGACCGAAACCGTGCGCAATGGCGACAATTGAAGTGTCCCGCCATTGTCGCTCGCCCGTTAGTTCGCCTCGATATGCAGATTCGGCAAATCGAAGCTCGAATCGGCCTGCAGCATCGGCCGTCACCTTTGCGAGAGGCTGACTTTCTTGTGGAGAAGTCCAGTCTTGGCGTATCGCCAGTATATCGGCGCCTGCCAAGGGTTTACCGTCGGGATCGAGAACACGACCACGGACGACTAGCAGACCGTCTTCCTTCGTAGTTGCGGTCTTGCCAATTTTGGAATCGAGTGCGCCCTTGGCAACCGTCTTCGCCGGAATCACATCTGGCTGAGTTGCCGCCGCCAACGTCCGCTTGAGCTCAGGCCGTTCTTTAGCCGTGACATTAAACTCACCCAGGTCGATGGTTTCGCCTGGATTTGGACTAATTGCTTTCGCCACGACTTGGAAGCCGGTTTGAGCGGATTCGCAGAACACTGTGTACTCGCAACCGGCCGGCACCATAGCATTGGTAAATCGACCCTGTTCGTCGGTGGTTTCGGAATACAGATTCAGCCCGAAATCATTTTCACCGACTACATCAAAGCGAATGTTGGCACCGCGGACCGCTTGGCCGTTCTTGTCCAAGAGTCGGGCCGTAATCGTGGCGCAGGGCAGTAGTTGAACGCTACGTGGTCCGGGGTTGTCGCCATTCCAGCAGACGCGAACCGCCGCGCCTAGCTTGCGCTCCGCGTGATGCAAAAGCACGAGCCGCTGTTCATCGGGCCAAAGAGCCTCGACTTCCATGAGCGGTCCGGCATTTTTTTGCTCGCGATATTGACCCTTAGGCCAATGCCCGCGTACCGTCGCGCCGGTTAGCGGTAGACCTGCGGGATCGAGCAACTTGAGCGGCAGCTTATTGCCCGATTCGAGCCTGATGTCGACGGTGATTTGCTCGTCGTTTTCCGATGGCGATATCTCCTTGACAACCGTGGGCCAGGTCTTGCGGATTGGTGCAAGAGGTCCAGCATATTTCCTAAACGAATTGTGGTCAGGCAGGTCTGCAATCTCGTCCAAACCCTGACCGTGCGGAAAGGGTCGTGCGGAACCGCCACTTTCTACTTCAACAAGACCGCGGCCCGGCAACCCGACCAGCCGGTACTGCCCGTCGTTATCGGTTTGATACCGTCCCTGCAACAAGGATCGCGAGCCATTGTTCTTGAATTCTGGCAGATCCCTGGCGTACGGATTGTCAGGCCAAGGGATGTAGTAGACGCTGGCCCGCGCCGCTTGATCGGTCTGCTTCGCCGCGATGCGGCCGGTGATCCAAATGCCGCGGGTCAAGTCCAAATTGAGTTGCACGGGCGCCAGACCCGGGGCCGTGGGTACGTCGAAGCCGCAAAGGAAATACGGTTGGTCATCGGTGGGCATGGCAAGAATCCTATTGCCTTCACCCTTGGGCATGCCTTCGAGGCGATAGCGGCCCTCGGCGTCCGTGGTGGTGACCAACGTGTGAACGCCAGTGAGTCTGGTACCGGCGAAACCGTTGCTCATTACGCGCACGTTGGAAATCGGCGCGCGCGTTTTGGCGTCGCGCACGACGCCTTCGATCGGCTGCGACGGCTCGGCGACGTATTGAAACGGTGTGCCAAAGTAGGTTTCCTTGGTCGCGGAATAGACGCCGCCCGAGTCAACGACAAAGGGCTCCATGGGTCGCACCACCGCGTTGATTTCCGCCAATGCGACGCCGGCACCTGAGATTCTTAAGTGCGCCAGCCGTCCGCGGCCCAGACCAGCCAATTGAAAGTGTCCGTCGTCGTCGGTCTTCGCGGTACGCAGAAGCGGATCGACATCGAGCGGCAGGAACCGCAGCTTGGATCGTTGTTTCTGAACATCCGCTTGATTCGGCGGTGCGCCTTTGCGCAATGAGTCCAGCCACGGAGCGAGATTGTCGGGATCGTTGGTCAACAGCCTTGCGACTTCCACCTGCACGCCCGCGATCGGCCGTCCTTCGAGATCGACGATCCGCCCTTCAAGCGGCTCATCCGTCGCTAACCGCAGCGTAACGTCCTGCCCAGAATCGATATCATTGAACTGCACCCACGCGGGTCCAAACCCGGGCACAACCGCCACGATCGACGCCGTCGCCCACTGATGCGAAGTCATGACCTCCTGAAATTGCGATTTTCGGTATTCAATGCGAAAGCGCCCCGTCCCGTCGGACTTCGTGGTCGCCAACGGCATCTTCTGGCCCCAATAATCCCAAAAATCACGTATTGCAAATACGTCGGCGCCAGCCAGCGGCTTGCCAACCGGATCGACTACTCGACCATGCACGACTAACACATCGCCCTCCGGCTCCTGCGGCGAGGGTAGCGAGCTGGCGGATCGAAAAGTGCCCGTTGCGCCAACGTTTTTGCTTTCAGAGCTATCGGAAGCTTTCGATCCGGTCTTGGACTTTGCGGAAGGTCCCTTCGCCGGCGAAGTTGAAACCACGGGTTCCTCGCGAGGCAGCAACTTCACGTCGCCCACGTCTTTCGTTTCGGGCACTTCGACGGAGGCGTCGACGAGCACGCGGCCGCTGACGTTCTCACCGTCGGCTCGGACAGTGTATTTATGGCCAGGAACTAGCCAGCGAATGTTGAATCGACCTTCGTCGTCGGTGGCAAGTCGCAAATTGACGTCGCCAGAATTCTCGCCCGGCACCCCTTCGCCCCGCAGTTGTGCTCGCGCGATTGGCGAGCCGTTATCATCGAGCAGTCGCCCGCGAATAGAGCCTGCGGGCTGTAGTTTGATCGCGAGTTCTTTGGGCGCTGGGCCTGCAACGTGCAAGTAGCCGGACAGATTGTGCTCGGGATGGCAGAAGAACAATTCGCGCGGGCGATCATCGTAGTAACCCTCGATGTGGAACGACTCGCCTGCGATCGGATACCAACCACTACCAAAGCCCACCTTTCCGCTCACAAAACCGCCGGCCAGCGGCTTGCCAGCGGGGTCGAGCAATTTCGCTGGAATCTCGACGCCAGAAGTAAGAGCCAGCGTCACTTCGAGCGCTTCAGAACCAACCGCTGGCTCGATCTGCCGCAGGATATGTTCATTTACGGAAGCCAGCGCATGCGGCGACGTTTTAAACAGTTTAACTTCACCTTTCACATCGTTAGTCGAGGCAGTAATCGTTTCCGTCCCTACGCCACGGCGATAATGTCCGTGGTCGTTGGCAGAAAACCCAAGAATGCCGGGCCCGGGTAGCACGACAATCTCGAAGCGGCCGGCCCCGTCACTCCATTTCTCATAACCTTGTGGTGCCGTGTTGTTGAATCCGGCGTAGGATGCCAGATGAGGATTGTCACGGAAGGCATAGTAGTGCAAGCGTCCGACGAGGGGCTCGTGCGTGCGATCGTCGATGGCCGTGCCGCGCACGATGACACCGCGGCGAAGCTGAATGTCCTTCGTGATGTCGGGGCCATCGACCGCGATCGTGACGCTTGCGCCCGTGGGCATGTAAACCGAGCCCGGCGGACAGGCGGTGTGGAGCGTTTTCTTCCGCCCCACGCCTAAGC
>JAYVCO010000255.1:0-5739 GCA_043749935.1 Planctomycetia bacterium | reverse complement strand
CCATTGCCCGACGACAAAATGGGCAAGCGGCTGGCAAAGCTCAAGAAAGATTTGGACATCGCCAAGGGCCTCGCGATCGACAGCTTGAACAAAGACATCGCCAAGCTGGCCAACCTGAAAAAGGAAATCGAAGCCGCGCGCACGAACACGATGGAAGGCCTCAGCCACGAGATCGATCAGCTCACGCTGCAATACCTCGACCATTCGGTGAACGCCGAAAGCTATGGCTATGAGACCACGACGCTGGCCGATGGCAGCAAGCGCTCGGCACTCGAGGAGCTGATTCGCTGGCGGCTGTGGCATCGCACCGGCGGCGGGTTGATGGCCGAATTGGGCAGCCACCAGATGGATGCCGCGGGCATTTTCATTAGCGGCCTGCGCAAAGACGGCGAAAAAGCGTTGCCGCTGACCGTTTCGGCCGTTGGCGTTCGCTCGCTATTTCCGCTCGACCGCGATTGCGAGGATCACGTCTATTGCGTCTACGAGTTCCCCGGGCCCGACTACGACAGCGATCCGAACAAGAAGATCGGCGTCACCTACTCCTCGATTAACGGCAACGGCTTTGGTGGCTATGGCGAAACCTTGATGGGCACCAAGGGCACGCTGATTCTCGAGCGAGAGCAGGAAGTCATGCTGTTTAGCAACAGCGCGCCGACCACCACCAGCGTCACCGTCTCGAAGGGCAAGGGGGGCGCACCGACGCTCGACACCACGCAAAGTGGCGGTGGCGAAGCGGCGGCCGTCGGCAAGAAGGCACTCGAAGGGCCGGTCAGCCGAGGTTATACCGAAGAGATCGAGCATTGGGCCTGGTGCATTCGCAATCCCGACCCGAACAACCAGCCTCGCTGCCGGCCGAAAATCGCGATCGGCGACGCCGTGATCGCGCTGGTCACCAACATCGCCATGCGAGACAATCGCCGCATCGAATTCAAGAAGGAATGGTTCGACATCGACAGCGACGAAACGCCCGAGGGCATCAAGCCCGATCTGTTGCGCTATGCGTGATGACCAGGGACTGGACGAAAATCGTCATCACAACCCTCTCCCTCGGGGAGAGGGTAGGGTGAGGGCAAACAAATCACCGAGGTAATTGTTCGGCCGTTCCTAAAGTGAAGTGACCCCTAACCATCAAGGAGTGTGAGCGTGGAAAAGTGGCCACTGGGCGTATTTGCCAGCATTGACGCGGGCCTGGGCGTGAAGCTTGAAGTCGCCCAACAGTTGGGCGTGCCGACCATTCAATTGCACGCGCCCGAAAAAGCCACGCGCACGGCCGACCACGCGCGGCGATTTCTCGATCGCCTCAGCTCGCTCGGCATTCGCACCACGGCGGTCTTCGGGGGCTTTGCCGGCGAGAGCTACGCCGACATTCCCACCGTTACGCGCACCGTCGGCCTGGTGCCGCCGGCCACGCGCGCCGAGCGCACGCGGGAGATGAAAGAGATCGCCGATTTCGCCCGGCTGCTCGACGTCGACGTCGTGGCCCTGCACTTGGGCTTCGTGCCGCACGACACCAAGGATCCGCTCTATCGCGACGTGCTGGCCGTGACGCGCGATCTTTGCGACCACTGCACTTCCCAGAAGCAAGCCCTGCACCTGGAGACGGGCCAGGAACCGGCCGACTCGCTGTTGCAATTCATTGGCGACCTCGAGCGCGATAATCTGTTCATCAACTTCGACCCGGCGAACATGATTCTCTACGGGTCCGGCGAGCCGATCGAGGCGTTGGAAAAAGTCGGCCGTTACGTGCGCAGCGTCCACTGCAAAGACGGCAAATGGGCCAAGCATCCCGGCGAAGAGTGGGGCACCGAAGTCCCGCTCGGCGAAGGGGACGTCGGCATGGAAAAATATCTCCGCACGCTAGACAAAATCGGCTACCACGGCCCCCTCACCATCGAAAGAGAAATCCCGCAGGATCCCGAGCGGCAAAAGCTGGAAGTGGGGAAAGCGCTGGGGCTGCTGCGGGAGCTGAAGGCGAAGATCGGGTAGAGCGGGGGCGCTTCTTTTCACGCGCGTCTCTATGCGCTCTTTAGGTGCTCCCCTGTGGTGCCACTGGCATTCTGCCAGTGCGCGGTCCTAATCGTCGAATTGACTTGGAGAAGGGGACCATAAGGTCGAACGCTCTCGCACAACCAAGCGTCGATCATTGAAAGAGCCACGTCGGCTAACTATTTCTTCTCTAGCCGGAAAAAACACCTCGCGTCCTTTTGCCGTCCTTATTGTTGAGAACCCGCAGTCGGTAAGGTACACCGGTGGCGTGGAGAGCGCTTTGCCAGTAGTGAAACCACGAAAATTCCTGGGGTCGATGAGCAGCGACCACGAAGAATTCGTTGCTCTTGTCGACGCGCATGGGTCTGCGCTGCTCGCCACTTTGCGCCGGCTGTGTGGAAACAGTCACGATGCCGATGATTTATTTCAAGAAACCGCCGTCCGCGTATGGCGCAGCTTCGGCGGCCGACCTTTGTTGCGAAGCCCGCGGGCATGGCTGATTACGATTGGCTACCGAGCTTTTCTCGATGGCCGTCAACGCGGAGCTCGTAGCACGACCGATCAGTTCGGCGACTTCATCGATTACCGCGTGAGATCGCCGGGGGATCAGATTGAACAAGCTGAATCGTTTTTCCGGCTTCACGAACAAATCGACCAATTGCCATTGGATACACGAGAAGTAATCGTGCTGCATTACATGGGCGGTCTTACCATCCGTCAAACCGCTACAGCGATGGGTCTATCATTGGCCATCACGAAAAACAGATTGCATTCCGCGTTAAAGGAACTTAGGAGCGCCCTGGAATGAAATGCGACGATTTTCTGCCAGCGTTTGCTGCGGGTGGGATTATCCGCCGAGCACGGGCCAATCTGCACGCTGCCCGATGCACTCGCTGTGCGCGTGTGCGTGAAGGCTTTTTGAAGGCGCAGCGCGAGTGGGCTCATCCGATAGCGATCACAGCCACTCATCGAGAAGCATGGCAAAGAGCGTCGACCACCCAGCCGTTGGCAACGCAGCCACAAGCCCCGCGAGTGCCAAAGTGGGCATTCGCAAGCGTGGCATGCCTGCTGCTTGTTATCGCGGTAATGGTTCTGTTGCGCTCGACTCACGATCCGGCCGCAACTGAGATCGCCCAAAAACGGCAATCAAGTGACGCGTTGAAACTCCCGTCCCTCGCGGTGGTTCAGAATGAACACTTCGAGGAGGTCGAGCGCGGCTTGGATCGACTTGCGCTCGAATTGAAGGAATTGGAAAAACAAGCTGATTTGATTGATGTTCGTCAACATATTGATCGATTGTCGACCACCTACAAGCCACTTGGCTTATCTCGAGAAAACCAGACGGAATCAAACTGAGGAGTAATTCCCGTGAAAAATCACGATATCGCGGCTGGGCTGAAAGCGCCAAAACGAGTTGCCTGGTTGTCGTGGAGTCTAGCAATCGGCGCGGCACTGGTCGGAGTGGTCGGTTTTCGTGCGCTGGCTGACGAACCGCTGCGGCTGAAGACCGATGCGCCGAAGGACCAGTTCATCGTGGGCGGCAAGACCGGCGGCTTCTACTATGCTGCCAAACCCTTGAAGGAAGAGTACGACAAACTTCTCGTTCGCGTGCAGACGCTTCGTTCTGAAGTTGTTGATAGCAAGATTAGCAGCCAGGAGGCCGCTGCCCAAGTTCGAGAGTTGCAAGAAGATTTGCAGCGCGTTCGGCAGCTCATTGATTCCACAAAGACTTTCATTGCCGCCGGAAGTATCTCGACCAAAACCGATACCAGGGAATTCACGCTTGGGCCTGAGAAGCGACTGTTCATTGACGGCGTGCCCAAAGTGCGTCTAATCGGATGGGATAAACCGAACGTGGCATGCGTGCTAGAAAAAACCGTTGTCGGAGATGGCAAGCAGCCGCTCGACGATAACTTTGCTGGAATCCGGCTGGTCCACCGTTACGGTACTGCCAAAGAGGAGGTCGGTCGGTCGCCCGAAGAGAGGCAGGCCGACGAAGATGTGTTCTTGGCCAGTCCTGAGGGAAAACAACTCACCGCTGAGCAATTGAAATCGCGGCACGCCTGGATGGAAAAGGTATTCGCCACCGAAGGGTTCTTCCGCCCATTCCAGAGTCAGCCCATCGACTACCTTGAGATCGAGGGCCTCACCTATCAGCAGGGAAACAGACAAGTGTACTATGAAGTAAAGTCGCCAGGCGGACAGGGTCTCGCCGGCAGCATGTGGCAACGCCATGCGACTCTGACGATCTATGTGCCCTCCTGCAACGCAATCGGCATCCGGGGCGCATTGGGAGGACTTGAAGTGGACGGACTGAAGGCGCCCTTGATCGTTCGTGGCGACGGTAACCGCGACTACGATTCCCATAGCCACGTGAAAGACCACGACGGATCATTGACTTTCGAGAATATTCCATTGGAAGTCGTAGAGAATATCCGCGGAAATGTTTCCGTCACGGTAAGCGCTAATCTTGGGAATTCTGGAGCACGTTACAGCAAGGGACAGAAAACGCAGTACGTCGAATTGCCGGCGTCTTACAACTATCGCAACATCGAGGGCGATTTCACCGCGCTACTGCTGAACGTAAATCTGCGATTGTCCGAGGTCAGTGGCCGAGTAGATGTCACCAACGAGTTCGGCGACACGCGGTTCGTAGCGCGCACTCCCTTGGCGGCGGCAGCCCACCGCGTGGTCTCAGAATCGGGCAACATTACGCTGCAATTGGCGAAAAATGCTTTGGAAAATGCGCCGCTGGTCGCCGTATCTGAATGTGGCACGATCCGCACTGCCGACAACGGGCCGCCATTGGTCGATGGAAACATCAGTAGTTTCTGGCCAGGAAACGGATTGCTTCGCCGCACCTATCGCGGCTTCGCAACGCAGGGCGACACAAAACCTCCGTTTTATCGATTCGAGCGAATTCAGTATCTTTTCACTCGCGAACAACAGACGCCGGGGCTTGATGTCCTTAGCCGGTCGGGTACAGTTCAAATCGAATCGATCGAGAACTGAGCTTGGCATTAGCCGCTGGTTGGACCAACCCTCGTATGCTCCAATAGACGTACGATCTGAATTGCTCGTTAACCAGTCGCGGGAAGTCAGCGGCACATTGGTGGCAACTTCGATGAGACCGGACCAGCGCAGCACGGACCGCGAACGCAGTTTTCTCGAAGCCCTGATCGGCGACGGCCGGCCGTTGATTTCTTTCACGGGCCTTTGCTTGGCGCTGTCCGGCGCGTTCGCACTTTTTCAATCGGCTACCGGGCATTTTCTGCCGCATGATACGGAATTTTTGCAGATGTTGCCGGCGGAGCTTTGCAGCATTAATGAATGCCGGATCGTGCATTTCATGTTTCACGATCGGGTCAGCTTTGGTGGGGCGCTGATCGCGATCGCGGTGCTGTATTTGTGGCTGGCGGAGTTTCCGCTCTCGGCGGGCGAGGCCTGGGCGTGGTGGACGCTCGCGGCCAGTGGCGTCGTCGGGTTCGGCAGCTTCCTTACCTACCTGGGCTACGGGTATCTCGACACGTGGCACGGCGCGGCGACGCTCGCCCTGCTGCCGTGCTTCATCGTGGGACTCTGGCGGTCGCGGCGGCTGGTCATCGCCAAGGCAGCGGCCAGCGGCGAGGACGCATCTTGGCGATCGCTGCTGCGGCTCGATACCGAAACGCCTTGGTGGTCCAGCGCAGGCCTCGGTCGCGCGTGTCTGCTGATGGCGGCCAGTGGGATGATCGGGGCGGGCTTGACGATTCA
>JAYVCO010000254.1:0-14538 GCA_043749935.1 Planctomycetia bacterium | reverse complement strand
CGACCACGCTATTGCCCAAGTCGACCAGCCGGTTGAGCACGTCGAGCAGCTTCGCAATGTCGTCGAAGTGCAAACCGGTCGTCGGCTCGTCGAGCAGGTAGAGCGTGCGGCCAGTGTCGGGCCGCGACAGTTCGGCCGCCAACTTCACGCGCTGAGCTTCGCCGCCGGAAAGCGTCGGCGCGGCCTGGCCCAGCGTCAAATAGTCGAGACCCACGTCGCACAACGTTTGCAGCACGCGACGAATCTTGGGAATGCTCTCGAACAACTTGACGGCTTTGGCGCACGGCATGTCGAGCACGTCGGCAATCGACTGGCCGTGGTAGGTGACGGCCAACGTCTCGGGATTGTAGCGCCGGCCCCGGCAGGTATCGCACTCGATCCACACGTCGGGCAGAAAGTGCATCTCGATGCAAAGCTGGCCGTTCCCTTCGCACGCCTCGCAGCGGCCGCCCGGCACGTTGAAACTGAACCGCCGGGCCGTATAGCCTCGCACGCGCGCCTCGGGCAGTTGGGCGTAGAGCGCGCGAATCAAATCGAACACGCCGGTATACGTGGCCGGATTCGAAGTTGGCGTTTGACCGAGCGGCTGCTGATCGACCCGAATCACTTTGTTGATCTGGTCCACGCCGCGGAGCGAATCGTGCTGGCCGGGAGAGGTGCTGGCCCGGTGCAGCGTGCGCGCGAGCGAATTGTAAAGCACGTCCTCGATCAAAGAGCTCTTGCCGCTGCCGCTGACGCCGCTGATGACGCTGAAACAGCCCAGCGGGATTTGCGCGTTGACATTGCGCAGGTTGTTGTGCCGAGCACCCAGGATTTCCAACCAGCCGCCAGGCGCCTCGGGCAACGCGGCCGGATCGTTGGCGGCCGATTGCGAAGCCGTTTTGGTAGCCAATTTGACGGAGGGCTTTCGCGTCCGCTTTTTGGTCGCCGGTTCGATTTCGCCATTCCCATTCGCCGGCGCGAGTCTGCTCGGCATGCGCCGATTGCTGGGGACTGGGATCGCCTTTTTGCCGGACAGATAGGGGCCGGTGACGGAGTCTTTTTGTTTGCCAACTTGAGCCGGGGTGCCACGCGCGACGATCTGGCCGCCGCCGTCGCCCGCCGCGGGTCCGAAGTCGAGCAGTTGATCGGCCGCGGCCACGACTTCGCGATCGTGCTCGACGACCAACAGCGTGTTGCCCAGGTCGCGCAGTTTTTCGAGCGCGCCGAGTAGGCGGCGATTGTCGCGTGGATGCAGCCCGATCGTCGGCTCGTCGAGCACGTAGAGCACGCCGCACAAGCCGCTACCGACCTGGCTGGCCAGGCGAATGCGCTGCGCTTCGCCACCCGAAAGCGTGGGGGCGCCGCGCGAAATCGTGAGATACTCGAGTCCCACGTCGACCAGGAATTGCAGACGATTGCGCACTTCGCGCACCAGCTCACCGGCGATTTTTCGTTCGCGGGCGTCTAGGGTCCAGGCGTTGAACCGCGCGAGCAGATCGCCCAGCGGGATGCGGCACAGAACGTCGATCGTGCGATCTTGCAGGCGGACCGCCGAGGCGTCGTCGCGCAACCGGCTGCCGCCGCAGGTGGCACACTCGACTTCGCCCACCATGTGTTCCCATTTGCTGCGCAGTGCGGGCGACAGCCGGGCGGCCTCTTCCAAGCCTGGGTACAGCCCTTTGAATTGGAAGCGGAACAGCGGCCGCTGATTTTTCTTCCGTTTGCCGTCGGGATAGACGTCGATCCAGTCTTCGCCCGTGCCGTAAAACACGACTCGCCGCTGCTTGGCACTGAGTTGCTCGAACGGCACATCGAGCGGCACGCCGGTATGCGCCGACAATGCCGACAGCATCCAGCCGAAGGCAGCGATGTTGCCCGTCGGCCAGAGCCCGACTGCTCCTTGGGCCAGGGTCAGCTTCGGATCGCGCAGCAGAGCCGCTGGGTTTGCACCGGTTTGAGTGCCCAGCCCCTCGCAGGCCGTACACCAGCCGAGCGAACTGTTGAACGAGAAGCTGTGCGGCGTCAATCGCTCGAAGCTGCGACCGCAACGATCGCAGGCGTAGTGCTGGCTATGGATTTCGAGCCGCCACTTTGGCTCCGGCACGTCGGGGTCGGGATAGGCGACGTGTAGCACGCCCTTGCCCAGCGAAAGCGCGTTTTCGACCGTGTCGGCAATGCGGCTGCGGGCGTCGGGGCGAACGATGATGCGATCGATCACGACTTCGACAAGATGTTTTCGGCGGCGGTCGATCTGCGGCGGCTCGTCGACCGAGTGCGTCTGGCCATCGACCCGCATCCGGACGTAGCCGAGCGAGCGAATCTCGGTCCAGAGGTTTTCGTATTTGTCGCCCACCTCAACTTCGAGCGGAGCCATCAGATAGAGCTTGGTCTCGGCCGGCTCGGCCATGATCTTGTCGACAATCTCGTCGGAAGTTTGCGTGCCGATGGGAATGTCGCAATCGGGGCAATAGGGGACGCCCAGCCGGGCCATCAGGATGCGCAAATAATCGTAAATCTCGGTGACGGTGCCGACAGTCGAGCGGGGCGTGTGGCCCATGTGCTTCTGTTCGATGGCGATGGCCGGCGAGAGGCCCTCGATATGGTCGACGGCCGGCTTTTGCATCTGGCCGACGAATTGCCGGGCATAGGAGCTGAGGCTTTCGACATAACGGCGCTGGCCTTCGGCGTAGATCGTGTCCATCGCCAGCGAACTTTTTCCCGAACCACTCATTCCGCAGCAAACGGTCATTTGGTCGCGCGGAATCTCGACGTCGATGGATTTGAGATTGTGTTGTCTCGCTCCGCGCACCTTGATCGACTTGGCTTCGGGAACGGCCCGGCGGCGCTTGGTTACGGCGGCGGCTTTACTGCTGCGCGACGCGGGCGTGGCATTGTCCAGATGCGTGCGCAGGGCGCGACCGGTATAGGAGTCTCGATTCGCGGCGATTTCCGTGGGAGTACCGACTCCGACAATTCGGCCGCCAGCGTGGCCCCCTTCCGGACCCAAGTCGATGATCCAGTCGGCTGTTTTGATCACGTCGAGATTATGTTCCACGACGAGCACCGTATTGCCGGCATCGACAAAATCTTGCAGGACTTTCAACAGCAGCTTGATATCGGCGAAGTGCAGCCCGGTGGTGGGCTCGTCGAGCAGGTAGAGCGTTTTGCCGGTACTCTTTTTGACCAGTTCGCGCGCGAGTTTGATGCGCTGCGCCTCGCCGCCCGACAGCGTGGGCGAGGGCTGGCCGAGTTTCAGATAGTCGAGCCCGACGTCGTGCAAGGTTTGCAGTTTGTGACGGGCCTTGGGAATGTTTTCGAAATGGGTGAGCGCCTGCTGCACGTCCATTTCCAACACGTCGGCGATCGACTTGCCCTTGAAGCGAACTTGCAACGTCTCGCGGTTGAAGCGATGCCCCTCACACACGGGGCACGTGACCCAAACATCGGCGAGAAAATCCATTTCGAGCTTGTTCGAGCCGTTTCCTTCGCAGGCTTCGCAGCGGCCGCCGGAGACATTGAAGCTGAACCGGCCGGCTTTGTAGCCGCGCGCTTTCGACTCGGCCAGGTGCGTGTATAAGGTGCGGATTTCATCGAACAGCTTGATATACGTGGCCGGGTTCGAGCGCGGCGTACGCCCGATCGGCGATTGGTCGATGGCGATCAGCTTGTCGAGATGTTCGAGCCCTTCGATCCGCTCGTGCTTGCCGGGCGAGCCTTCGCCGCCATTCAAGTCGCGCCGCAAGGCTTCGACCAGGATGTCGTTGACCAGCGAGCTCTTGCCCGAGCCGGAGACGCCGGTAATGCACACCAGCGCCCCGAGCGGAATCTCGACGTCGACGCCCTTGAGATTGTTATGGCCGGCACCAATGATGCGCAGCCACTTGTCGCCGATCGGTCGCGTTTGAGCCGGGACTTCGATTTGAAGCTTGCCAGAAAGATATTGGCCGGTGAGGCTGCGTGCGCTTTTGGAAATCGCCGCGGCATCGCCGGAAGCCACGACCTCGCCGCCCCGCACTCCGGGGCCGGGGCCGAAATCGACGATGTGATCGGCCGCGCGCATCGTGTCTTCGTCGTGTTCGACAACGACCACCGTATTGCCGAGATCTCGCAATTGCGTGAGGGTATCGAGCAGCCGTTCGTTATCGCGCGGGTGCAAACCGATCGACGGCTCGTCGAGAATATAGAGCACGCCGACCAATCCACAGCCGATCTGACCGGCCAGCCGAATGCGTTGCGACTCGCCGCCGGAGAGCGTGGGCGCGGTCCGATTCAGCGTGAGATATTCCAAGCCCACGTTGCTCAAGAAGCCCAGCCGCCCGCGAATCTCTTTCAAGACCTCGGCGGCGATCAGCGTGCGCGTCGGATCGAGATCGAGCGTTTCGAAAAATTCGATGGCATCGTTCACCGGCAGCGAGCAGACATCGGGCAGCGAGCGAGCGGGGGAGACGGCGAATTTTGGATTCGCACTAGCAATTGTCACCGCGCGTGCTTGAGGGTTGAGCCGCTGGCCATCGCAGTCGGCGCAGTGCATGACCTGCATGAATTTTTCCAACTGCCGCAGTTGCATCTTGCTCTGGGAGTTGCGGTATTTGTCGAGCAATACCGGGATAATTCCTTCGAACTTGCCGCCGTACTTGTGGCCCGAAGCGCCGCCGCGCCAGGTGTAGGTAATGTGTTCATCGCCGGTGCCCCACAGCCACAATGTTTGGAGCGCAGGATCGAGCTCGTTCCAGGGCGTGTCGAGCATCGTGCTCTTGGGCAGCTCGTGCTTGCGTTCGATCGTGTCGGCGACGCCCTGATAGATGTGCCGCTTCCAGCGACCCAGGTCGCGCCACGCGCCGAGCAACTCGAAACAGCCTTGCTTGAACGACAACTGGCCGTTGGGCACCAACAGCGTGGGATCGAAGCTGTACAGCTCGCCCAAGCCATCACACGACGTACACATTCCTTGAGGGCTGTTGAAGCTGAATAATTGCGGCGTGGGGGGCTCGAAGCTCAGCCCGCAGTGCGTACAAGCGTAGTGGGCTGAGAGTTGCAAGTCGCCGCTGGTTTCTCGCGGCCTCACCCGGCCTTCTTCCTCGGGCTCTTCGGGCGCGGCGCCTCGCTTTTTCTTGCGAGTGCGTGCTGGTGCTTCTTCGGCAACGGGTTGCTCGCTCGAAAAATCGTCCACGGCAACGATCAGGCTGCCTTGCCCCATTTTCAGCGCCAACTCAACGGCTTCGGCCAGCCTCGTCCGCGCCTCACCGGCCACGAGCCGATCGATCACGACTTCGATGTTGTGCCGCATCTGGCGATCGAGGTGCAACTCGTCACTGAGCGGCACGAGCCGGCCATCGACCCGCGCCCGGGCGAAACCTTGCTTCATCAGATCGACAAACAGATCGCGATACTCGCCCTTCTGAGCGCGAATGAGCGGAGCGAGCACGACAAATCGAGTGCCGGCGGGCAGCAGGTTAATTCGCTCGATAATCTGCTCGCGCGTCTGTGCCGTGATCGGCCGCGAGCATTTTGGGCAATGCCCTTGGCCGGTGCGGGCGTAAAGCACGCGCAGATAATCGTAGATTTCAGTGATCGTCCCCACGGTCGAGCGAGGATTCTGGCCCGAGGATTTCTGCGAAATGGAAATCGAGGGGCTCAGCCCACTGATATAGTCGACGTCCGGCTTGGGCATTTGCCCCAGGAACTGGCGGGCAAAGCTGGAAAGGCTTTCGACATAGCGGCGTTGCCCCTCGGCATAGAGGGTGTCGAAGGCCAGCGAGCTCTTGCCCGAACCACTGACGCCGGTGAGGCAAATCAGTTGGTTGCGAGGGAGCGTGAGATTGACGTCCCGCAGGTTATGCTCGCGGGCCCCTTTGATGACGATGTCGGCAGCGGCCATAGGTGGGAATGCGTCTTTTCGAGTCCGTCCGTGCACAAAGCGAATCCCGAATTGTAGGAGACAGACGTATACTCCGGCTAGCAGAAAAATATCTCGGGACCGCGAATTGCCCCGAGTGGCAAGAACTTGCGCGCTATCCGCGAGGGTAATTTGGCGAGAAAAACGCCGTGCTAGCTCGACGGCATTCCGCTCTGGACCGGGCAGGTCCTTTTTGCGACACTCCCGCCGCAAATCTCGGTTCGCTCGGGCACTGGCCAAAGCCGCCAGGTGTCCAGTGAAATCCCGGCTGCCATCCTTCAGACAGTTGCCAGTCTATGAACTTCATCCGTTGTGCCTTTGTCGGGCTGTTTATAAGCGCTGTTTTGGCGGAGCCAATTCGCGCTGAGGATTTTCCGCAAGAACCGCCGGGCGGATTCCAAAGATTGTTCCAGCGGACAAAAAGTACATTTTCTCGCACACCCGCGGCGCCCGAGAGGTCGCGGGGACGGGCACAAAACGATGCGACTGGGGCGTCTTGGAACCAACCACAGCCGAAAAGTGGCGCGGCGGCCAAGCGGACCCCGCCGAGCGGGAAGCGGCTTTCGCCGCCGGTAGACAATCGACCGAAGCGCCCTCGAACGGTTTCCGAGTACATGGCAAAAGAGCGACCATGATCCGCATCGTCCGCGATCGTTTACGCCTGGCCGTCGCAGTGCTCGTCTGCGCTGCATCCGCGTCCGTCGCCGCCGAAGTATCGACCACAGGGCAAGCGGCGCCTTCGGTTGCGCAAAAGGCGCTCGATTCGGCGCGCGATCTGGCGACGTTTCGCTGGCTGCAGAGCGAATCGTCGGCGCAACAGGATGCGGCCCTGCGGCAGATTGAACGGCTGGGGGGCCAGGTCGAGGTGGACCACGATCCACGGAACACGCCATTTTTGGTCGTGACTTGGGTCGGTGGCGACGAGGGAATGGAGAATCTCTGCGCACTCGCGAAGCTCCGCTGGCTCGACTTGTCGCGCACCAACGTCACGGATGCAGGGCTGGAACACGTTCGCGATCTCAAACACCTGCAAGTGCTCAAACTACAGCAGACTCGAGTGACCGACGCGGGTCTTGCCAACTTGAGCGAACTGGTGGAGCTGGAAGGCCTGGCTCTGCACGACACGAAAACGTCAGTCATTGGGCTGCGGCATTTACTGCCGCTGGTGAACTTAAAAGTCCTCAATCTTTCCTGGACCCAGACGGGCGACGCGGGGCTGGCCGTTGTTGCCGGTTTTCCGAAGCTCGAGGAATTGTATTTGTTCGACGGCAAGGTTACCGACAAGGGGCTCGCCTATTTGCCAAAGGCCCGCAACCTCCGAGCGCTCAAGCTCTCCTACAACGACATCACGAATCAGGGCGTGGCCCACCTCAAATCGTTGCCGAAGCTCGAAGCATTGTGGCTCGATTTTACGCGCGTCGACGACGCGGGCCTGGCCTACTTCCGATCAATGTCCAGCTTGCGCGGACTTTACTTGGGCGATACACAAGTGACCGATGCGGGTTTGGCCAGGCTAGCCGCCGTCCGCGGTTTGGAAATTCTGGATTTATCCAACTTGCCGATTACCGACGAAGGGCTCAAGAACCTCGAACACTGCTCGGCGCTGGCCATGATTTCATTGGAAGGAACCGACGTCACGAGCCGTGGCATGGCCTCGCTGGCCCGTCTGGCTCGGCTGACGCAATTGAATCTGGCCAGCACGGCAGTGGACGACGAAGGGCTGGCGGCACTTGGCCGCTTGACTCACCTAACGAGCATCAATCTGGCCCAGACCAGAGTCACGGATGCCGCATTGCGGGCAGTTGATTCCTGGCCCGACTTGCAAGAACTCAATCTGCGCGGCGCCAAAGTCAGCGAGCGTGCGGTCGATGCTCTGAGCGCGTCGCGGCCAAACTTGAAAATTGTGCGGTAGCGGGATCCACGGGAGAGTTTATGAAACGATGCGCGTTGTTGGTGTGTCTCGTAACCGTCACTGCTTCGGCGCGGGCCGCAGGCGACGATTGGCCCCAGTTTCGTGGTCCTGATGGCCAGGGGCACGCGACGGCCACGGGCTTGCCGACCACCTGGAGCGAAAACGAAAACATCCGCTGGAAGGTACCCGTCGCTGGAGCTGGTTGGTCGTCGCCCGTGGTATTCGGCGAACAGATCTGGCTCACGACAAGCATCGATGCCGAACAATCATTGCGCGCGGTTTGTTTCCATCGCGAGACCGGCGAGGTCCTGCACAATGTGGAAGTTTTCCGTGAGACGGACTTGGGACGCATCGCCGCGAAAAACAGCCACGCCTCGCCGACTCAGGTCCTCGACGGACGTCACGTGTTCGTACATTTCGGAGCTCACGGCACCGCCTGTCTGACGACGGATGGCCAGGTCGTTTGGACGCGCCAACTCGAATACGATCATCGGCACGGACCGGGCGGCTCGCCGGTCGTATGGAAAGACCTGATGATCGTCAGTTGCGACGGACCGGATGTGCAGTACACCGTGGCATTGGATAAGCGGACCGGTGAAATTCGCTGGAAGGCGGACCATCCCGGCCAGCAAGCCTATTGCACGCCGATCCTGATCAAAGTCAACGGCGTCGAACAGTTGATTACCAGTGGCGGCGAGGCCGCAATCGCATACGCGCCCAAAGATGGCCGAGAACTTTGGCGCTGCCGCCACGCGGGCCACTCGGTCGTGCCGCGCCCGGTCGCGGGCAATGGCCTGATTTACTTTTGCACTGGGTACTGGACCCCGTCGCTGCTGGCCGTGCGGCCGGACGGGCAGGGCGATGTGACCGAAAGTCACGTTGAGTTTTCGCTGCGCCGCGGCGTGCCCCACAACCCATCGCCGCTGCTGGTGGGTGATCGCCTTTACATGGTCAGCGACCTGGGCGTGCTGACCTGCGTCGACGCGGTCAAAGGGGAAGAGGTCTGGCGACAACGTCTGAGCGGCAATTTTTCGGCCTCGCCAACCTTGGCCGACGGCAAGATTTTCATTGTCAATGAGATCGGCACCACATTCGTGATTGCGCCGGGCGATAAGTATCAGTTGCTCTCCACGAATTCGCTCTCGGGACGAACTCTGGCCTCGCCCGCGTTTTGTGGACACGCGATTTATCTGCGGACGGACACGCATCTCTATCGGATCGAACATCCGCGAACCGTGCAAACCGGCACCGCAATTTCCAAACGCGAGACCGGCACGTTTCTGCGGTAAGAGCAACAGCATTGTCACGCTGTCGATGACGTCAATCTCGCGCGACGCGACCGCGAACGTAGACGTCGGTGCCGCACGGCGCGATCTCGGGCGAGCCAAGCCGCAGGGCATTGGCCAACAAGTCGAGCCCCGTGCCGCCCACAGGGCCGGGCGCGTGCGTTCCGCCGACGAGTTTCGGCGCGATAAACGCATGGACTTCATCGATCTGTCCGCAGTCGAGCAGACTGCCCAACAGTTGGCTACCCCCTTCGACCAGGATGTTGGTCAGCTCACGGCGGCCCAACTCATCGAGCAGCCAACCCAGTCGCTCGTCCGCCGTCGAACCGCGACAAACCAGCACCTCGCAACCGGCCTCCGCCAACTGCTCGCGATTTTCGGCAGGCGATTGCTCACTGACGGCCACCAGCACTGGTGTCTGGCGGGCAGTTCGGGCCAATTGGCTTGTGGGCGCAAGCGAGGCGTGCGAATCGAGAACGATGCGGGTTGCGCGGCGGGGTCCAGCCGGCCTGGCAGTCAACAGTGGGTCATCGGTTTGAGCGGTCGCGCGTCCGATCATCACGCCATCGACTCGGCCGCGAATTTGATGCACGATCGCGCGCGATGCTTCGCACGAGATCCAGCGGCTGTCGCCGAGTCGCGTGGCTAGCTTGCCGTCGAGAGTCATGGCCCATTTGGCGATGATCCAGGGCCGGCCCAATCGGACAAGCTTTAGGTAAGGTGCGCAAAGTTCTCGGGCCTGCGATTCGAGTAGGCCGACTTCGACTGCGATTCCGGCTTGTTCGAGCTCGGCGATCCCGCGACCGGCCACCAGAGGATTCGGATCGCGCTGGGCAATGACGACGCGTTGGACATGGGCTGCGATCAGAGCCTTGGTGCAGGGACCCGTTTTTCCTTGGTGGCAACACGGTTCGAGCGTTACGTAGACCGTTGCGCCTGAGGCCCGAGAACCGGCGCTGCGGAGCGCTTCGATTTCCGCGTGCGGCCCGCCAAAGCGCGCATGAAATCCTTCGCCTACGGTTTCTCCGTTCTGAACGATGGTACAGCCGACCATTGGGTTGGGCTCGACAAAGCCTTCACCACGTGCGGCCAGCTCCAAAGCGCGAGCCATGTGCGACGCGTCGAATTCACATTGCTGCATCGAACCGAACCTCGATTGGGAGCGATACAAAGTTGAAGTTTGCACTGGCGACACGCCAGTGGCACCGCACAGGTTTGCAATGACAAGGAATCAGAAGTGGCACCGCGCAATTGCTCTCGCTCGTCACGCTACTCCATGCCGGGCGTCCAGAGGGCCGATTTCTTGCCGCTGGGCTGGTCGCTGCCGGGAGTCCAGATTTTTCCCGCTTCGGCCGGAGCCGCGCCGGGCGCGACCATGCCGGCTTCGCGCTGGGCGGCCGCCGTCGGCTTGCCATCGGGGCCGATAATGCCGGCCTCCGAAAGGATCTGAAACAAGGCCTGCGCGACGCCGGGCTCGCGGATGTGTTCGTCGCGAATATGGTGCAGCAAGCGATCGGCCTCGGGAATTTCGCCCCGGGCAATCCGCAACGCCAACTCGGCCAGGTCCCAGGGCGCCGTCGAGCTCTTGGCTGCTTCGGCGGTCTGACGGGCCCGATCCAAATACTCGAGCGCACGTTGCGTATCGGGCTCGATCTGCGCCAAGACTCCATAGACTTCGGCCTTTTCGATTTCCTTGTCGAGGCTGGGCCGAGCAATGATCTCGTTTGCCAGGGCCCGCAGCGCCACGATGTGGCGGTAATGGTCCGCCCGGCGGTAGAGATCCACCAGGTCTTCGTCTGAAAGACGCTTCACATCCACTCGACCTAAACGCACTAGCGGCAACTCGTTGAGCGAAGCTCCTTGCGGATCGATCGCGTCGAGCGATGGCAGCCCCAGTTTTTGGCGCAATTCATTAAAGTCGAAATCAGCCGTGACTTGGTCGGTCGACATTTCCAACAGCAAAATCGCGGCCAAAACTTTGATCCGCTGCGCCGCGTCGCTCGATATCTGGCTCGCCGATTTTCCTCCCAACACTTTCTGAGACATGTCGGGCCAGCGGTTCAAGAGAATGTCTTTGCGCTGCTCGTTCATCAGCGCTAGACGACGATCCGGCGGAGTGTCGTCCGGCAGGCGCCAATTCCAACTCAAGACGTGCTGCACGGCGGGCACGTGCGTGGTGATTTCCTCTTCGCCGGGCGCACCCAACGCATCGCCGCCGATTTCGGTCAACACGGTCTTGGCCGCGGAAAGCTCGGTGCGATAGACGACCAACTCAACTCGAGCGGCGCGGTCGGTTTGCTTGCCGAACACAAAAATCTGTCCGACGACCTGGGGGATTTGTTCTCGCGCGATCTCTTTTCCGCTTTCCGGAACCGTTCGATCGAGCAGCCAGTAGGCGCCTTTCGGCGGTGGCTCGTCTTCGGTGGCCAGGCGCGTCAGATCGATGGGCATGGTCAGCGAACGCGGATTTGCAATCAGCCGCGCCTGCAAACTCTCGGTATCGTTGACGGTGTAAGTGATCGTGAGCACGTCCACCTGATCGAGCGATTCGGCGTCGAGCAGTTGGGCGAGGGCTTCAGCTTCCACGGCGTCTTCGAGTGGAATGGGCTGTGCGGCATATTTCCGCAAGGCTTCGAGTGTGCCCGGCGTGTCGGCCAGCCAACTTCGCAGGACCGCGATGTTGTGCCAGATGACAGGCCAATCGCCGACTTTGGCTGCCAGTTCGATCAGGTTCTTGGCAGCCAGGCGCCAGGCGCCGCGCATGGCCGGCTCGAGCGCCGTATTGAAGCTGTTTTTCCACAAGGCGTCGTCCGGCGGCGGCAGCAACGGCATGTCTTGTTTAGCGAGCAAGGGAACCGACGGCGAGTTGTTAAGACGCATCAGCAATTGCATCGGCGCCTGATCTTTGGTACCGCCGATTCCAAGCTGCAAGACGACATGCGCTCGGGCCGCGATCAGTTGGTTGTCGCCAACCAGGGCCCGAGCCACCAAGCCGATCGCATCGTACACCTGGGGCGGAATCTGGTCGCTGCACTTTTCCAGGGCCTCTTGCAACGGTTCAATGGCGGCAGTGCCGCCGACTTTGCTGGCCTTCAAGGTGGCCGCTTCGGCGAGCGCCACGGGGTTAGCGGGAAACTTGTTCATGAACGTGGCCAGAGTAGCCTCGGCTTTGGTCTCTTGGCCAAGCTGGGCCTCGAGCATGGCTTTGATCGACAGCAGGCAGGCCCGCTCGGGAAACTTGGACTCTAGGGTTTCGATATAATCCAGGCAGCCGGCCCGCTGTTCGCCCTCGAGCATTCGCTGAATCTTTTCGAGTTCTGCCAATAAATCATGGCAGCAAAACTTGATTTTCTTGCCGGTTCCGCCCGGGCAAGGCGTGTAGGGGTCGATGGGCATGACAACTCATTTCTAAAAGTTACAAGAGCGAACGCCGGAGAAAGCGTGATCGTAACATAGCACTGCGATGATTTCGAGCCGCTCTGGCTATCTGCTGCCTTCTGCTTACTTCCCTGGCCGCCTTCGTCGACTTGGCATTTTACGGACGTTAGACTGTAATTATCGTGACGTTAGACTGTAATTATCGTGTTGCCTTGGGCTAGAAGTGCCTGGTCGTCCTTGACACCTTTGCGACTGGGGTGCGCCTATTTTGCGGGACGGTGCGCTGCGGCTATTTGAACTCACTCTTGCGACCTGGATGGGCATTATGCTCGATTTTTTTACTCACCTGTTCGATCCTACGGGGTTTCCCCCGAGATGGAATTGCGGATCGTGGAGCACGGGACATGGCTGGCTGCACATTCTTTCGGACCTGGGGGTCTGGTCCGCCTATGTCGCCATTCCTTGCGTGCTGCTGTACTTCGTTTGGCAGCGCAAGAACCTGCCATTTCGCTACATCTTCGTGTTGTTTGGAGCGTTCATTCTTTTCTGCGGCACGACGCACTTGATGGAAGCGATCATTTTTTGGTGGCCAGCATACCGGTTGGCGGGGCTGATCAAATTGTTTACCGCCGTGATTTCCTGGGCCACGGTCATCGCACTGATTCCGATTGCCCCCAGAGCGCTGGCCATGAAGTCGCCCGAGGATCTGGAGCGGACTGTCCAAGAGCGGACCGCGGCATTGCACCATGAGATCGCCGAACGCAAGCGGGCGGAGGAAGCGTTGCGCCGGGAACGAGGAATACTCGAGGTGACACTCGCGAGTATTGGCGATGCCGTGATCGCCACGGATGCTCAAGGCTCCGTGACATTTCTCAATTCGATCGCGGAACGCATGACGGGTTGGAAAACGGCCGAGGCGCGTGGAAAGCCGCTAGCCGAAGTATTCAACATCATCAACGAGCAGACCCGCAAATCGGTCGAAAATCCTTGCGACAAGGTGTTGCGTGAGGGAACGATCGTCGGCTTGGCGAATCATACTGTCTTGATTTGCGCAGATGGCAGCGAAACTCCCATCGATGACAGTGCGGCTCCGATCCGCGACGAATCTGGAAATGTTTTCGGCGTGGTCCTGGTTTTTCGCGATGCCTCGGAACAACGCCGCCATGTCGAAGCCAAGGAAAGGCTGGCGGCCATCGTCGAGAATTCGCACGATGCGATCATCGGCAACGATCTGAACGGTGTCATCACGAGCTGGAACAAGGGTGCCGAGGCACTGTTTGGTTACGCGACGCAGGAAGCAATCGGACGATCGATTCGACTGATCGTGCCCCCGGACCATCTCAACGAGGCGACGGAATCGCTGGAGCGAGTCAAACGCGGCGAGTGGGTCGAGCACGCGGACACGGTTCGACTGCGCAAGGATGGCTCTCGGATCGACGTGAGTAGCCGCATTTCGCCGATCCGCAACTCCGAAGGCGAAGTCGTCGGAGCGGCCAAAGTATCGCGCGACATCTCGGAGCGGAAACAGAACGAGAAGTCGCTCCTTTTTCTGGCCGATGCGGGCGCCATGCTCTCGGCATTGGTCGACTACGAAAGCACGATGCAAAGAGTGGCGCGGCTGGCCGTGCCGTTTTTCGCGGATTACTGCGTCGTCGACATGGTCAACGAGCACGGCCAGATCGAACGCGTTTCACACGCGCACAGGAGTGCGGAGAAAGAGGTGGTGCTCAAACGAGCGCTCGATCGTTTTCCGCTCGACTGGAATTCCCCGTCGGTCGCCGTCGAAGTGCTGCGCACTCGACGTCCGGAATTGATCAGCGACTTTACCCCTTTGCAGCTCGACGGCATGACCATCGATGACGAGCAGCGGCAGCTTATCGCGGAGCTCAAGCCGCGATCGTTGATTGCGGTGCCAATCGTGATTCGTGAAAAAGTGGTCGGAGTCATTCAGTTCGTGAGCTCGGATTCCGGCCGACGTTACGCGGCAGCCGACTTGCAACTGGCGATGGAATTGGCGCATCGGGCGGGAATCGCCGTCGAAAACGCCAAGCTGTATCAGGAGCTCAAGGAGGCTCAGCAGCAGA
>JAYVCO010000253.1:0-2777 GCA_043749935.1 Planctomycetia bacterium | reverse complement strand
GTTTTCGTTCGTCGACAAAAAAGCTCCGCCACCGCCAACCGTCGATCTGATCCGCCAAACCGTCGACGATTCCAAGCTCGCCCGCACCGTGCTGATCGACGACAGCGGCGACTCCGGCTCGACGATCATGTCCAGCGTCAACGTCAGCTCCAGCGTGAGCGGCGCACGGATCAACGTCAATCCAGAAGCCAAGCTGCGGGCGCTGATCGAAATTTCGCAAAACCTCAGCCGCGCGCTCTCCGTGGACGAAGTGCTGCCTAAGCTACTGGATAGCTTGTTCAAGATTTTCATTCAGGCCGATCGCGGCTTCATCGTGCTCCGCTCGACGACCGACGGTCCGCTGATCCCCAAAGCCGTGCGGCATCGCCGGCCCGACAACGACGAAACCATTCGCATCAGCCGCACGATCGTCAATCAGGCCATGACCAGCAAGCAGGCGATCCTCTCGGCCGACGCCGCCACGGACACGCGTTTCGAAATGAGCCAGAGCATCGCCGACTTCCGCATTCGCTCGATGATGTGCGCTCCGCTGATCGATGGCGAAGGCACGGCGATTGGCGTGTTGCAGGTCGATACGCTCGACCAACGCAGCCGCTTTACGCAAGACGATCTCGACGTGCTAGCCGGCGTGGCTTCGCAAGCAGCGTTTGCCATCGACAACGCACAACTTCACGAGCGCGATGTGCGGCAGCGTGGCATGCAGCGCGATTTGGAACTGGCGCATCGCGTGCAACGCGGTCTGTTGCCCAGCGCGCCGCCGCAAGTCGCCGGCTATCACTTCTTCGATTTTTACAAAGCGGCGAACCAAGTTGGCGGCGATTTCTACGATTACATTCCCTTGATGAATGGCCGCTTGGGCGTGGTGCTGGCCGATGTTTCCGGCAAAGGCGTGGCGGCCGCGCTGCTGATGGCCAAGCTTTCGGCCGAGGTTCGCTACTGTCTGGCCAGCGAGCCGGATACGGCCGCCGCGGTGAATCGCATCAACACCAGCTTTTGTCAGGCCGGCTGGGAAGATCGTTTTGTAACGGCGATTTTTGCCGTGCTCGATCCGGTCAAGAATCAGGTGACCATCGTGAACGCCGGTCACATGCCGCCCTTCTTGCGCAGCGGCGCAGGCAGCGTGGAGTCGATCGGCGGCGACCTGGCAGGTATTCCGCTGGGCATCTATGGCGACTATCAGTATGAATCCAGCTCCATCGACTTTCCGCCTGGCAGCTTCCTGACGCTGTTTACCGACGGCATCAGCGAAGCCATGAATATGGCCAACGAACTTTACGGATTGCAGCGGCTGGAAAGCCAGGTTGGCAACCAGGCGGCCAACGTCAGCGAACTCGGCCGGCGCATCCTGGAAGACGTCAAACAGTTCGTCGGCGGCCGCGCGCAAAGCGACGACATGTGCCTGGCCTGCTTCGGCCGGATCTAGCGTCTTCCCCGTCATGGTAACCCGACGCGTGAGCGAGGGGAAATCATACGAGACGAAAAGCGCCAGCGAGTGGGACATCTTTCCCTCTCGCTTGCGCTTCGGGCTAGTGTGTGACGAGACGAAACGAATGCCCACTCGCTCACGCGTCGGGTTAGCATTTCCGCCCAACGGATTGCTTTGCCTGCCGCACGCGGCAATAATGGCGGCGAGGGTCAACAACGTTTTCGGCTAGACAACTCAAGCACCAGTGGGCTGCCATGAGCGCGATTTCAGAAATTCACCAGCGGCTGCTGCGCAGCGATCTTTGGCCCGCGACCGATGTCGACGCCATGTTCGCAAGTTGGCAAGACCAGGCGGCCGCCACCGACGAGGGCGAGCAACTCATCGCCTGGCTGGTCGAGCAAGGCAAGCTCACCGCCTTTCAAGGCGAGGCGATTCTCGCCGGGCAAAACGGGCCGTTCAAAGTTGGCCCCTACGAAGTTCGCGAGCATCTGCTGCAAACCGAGTCCGGCAACGTGTTTCGCGCGGCGCATCGCGAATTCGATCAACCCGTCAGCCTGAAAATCTTTCCGCAAGCGCTTTCCGACGATCCGCTTGGCCTGGCACGCATTCAGCGCGAAGTCCGCGTCGCGATTCAACTCGATCATCCCAATGTTCTGCGAACTTTTCAGGTCGGCCGGGCAGACAAACTCATCTACCTGGCATTCGAGGATCTCAGCGGCGAAAGCCTGCGTGCGCGACTGAAGCGCGAAGGCCGCTTGCCGTATCCGGAAGCGTGCGGGCTGATGTCGCAGGCCGCCGCGGCACTCGAGCATTTGCATCAGCACGAGATCGTGCATCGCGGCGTCCGCCCCAGCGCGCTGTGGATCACGGCGCACGAGCAACTCAAGTTGATGGAGTTTACGTCCGCCCGCGACTCGCTCGGTTTTCTCGATGAAGCAACCACGGAAAGCGGCACGAATCTTCAGCTCGAACTGAGCGACGAAACGGCCGATACCGGCGAATACCTCGCACCGGAACAGTGGCAGCCGCCTGCCGCGAACGATCCGTTGAGCGACGTTTATTCGTTGGGCTGCACGTTGTACGAATGCCTCACCGGCCGTCCGCCGTTTTTGGGCGAACGTGAGCAGCTTGCCCAGCAGCATCGTGAAAGTGTGCCGCAATTGGTCAATTGGTTGGTCACGGAAATTCCGCAAGGGCTGGCCGACTCCGTGGCCGTGATGTTGGCCAAGTCGCCCAGCGAGCGCCCACAGTCTGCCGCCGATGCAGATTGGTTGTTGCGGCCGTTTGCCGAACATGGCGTGACCGAATTGCAAACGCCGGAGTCGAGTTGGAATCCGGAATATCTGGCTTG
>JAYVCO010000252.1:0-5357 GCA_043749935.1 Planctomycetia bacterium | reverse complement strand
TGTCTGTGAACTTGCCGCAGGAGCGTTTGGCCTGCCTGAGGCCCTGTTTGTCCTAGAGAGCCGGTTATCCCATGTCTGATATATACCCCGCCCCAGCCGCGCTCGAAGCTCGACAAACCGCCCCCGGCTTTGCCGCGGCTCAGGTCATTCTCAAGCCGCGCAAAGCTCGTCCGTTTTATGGCCGGCACCCTTGGGTACTCGACTCCGCGGTCGCCAGGATCGAAGGAAATGTCGCTGATGGCGACGTCGTGGACCTGCTGTCCGAACCCGGCAAGTTCGTCGCCCGGGGCATCTATAACAGCCGCAGCCGGATTCGCGTCCGCCTGCTGACCTGGGACATCAACGAGGCGCTTGACGACACGTTTTGGAACCATCGGCTCAGCGTCGCGATCGATCTGCGACAGCGATTGAAATTGGACGATCCCGACGGCGCGGCCCGGCTGGTCTTTAGCGAAGCCGATGGTCTGAGCGGACTGATTGTCGACCGCTACACCCAATGGCTCTCGGTGCAAGTCACCGGACTCGGCATGGCGCTGCGGCTCGAACAACTGGTGGCAATGCTCGTTGACCTGGTGCATCCGCGCGGCGTCTTCATTCGCACGGAAAAAGGAGTTGCCCAGGCCGAAGGAATCGATTTGCGCGACGGATTATATTGGGGCGAAGCACCCCAGGGACCCGTATTCATTGTCGAAAATGACCTGCGCTATGGCGTGGACCTGGCCGAGGGACAAAAGACCGGGTTTTATCTCGACCAGCGCGATAATCGCCGCGTGGCCGCCAGCTATTTTCATGGGCGAAGCGTGCTGGACATGTTTTGCTATAGCGGCGGATTCGCTCTGAACGCATCCGTGCACGGAAAGGCCCGCGAAGTGCTCGGTGTCGACACGAGCCAGAAGGCCGTGACCCTGGCCCGAGCCAATGCCGAGCTGAACAACGTCAAGAATGTCCAGTTCGAAGCCTCGGATGGCTTTCAAGCGCTCGAAGCGCTTTTGGCTGCTCGAAGAAGGTTTGGCGCTGTAATCTTGGACCCCCCCAAATTCGCACGCAGCCGGGGCTCCGTGGACGAAGCCCTCAGGGCCTATCACCGGATCAACCGGTTGGCCGTCGATGTCCTCGAACCCGGCGGCATACTCGTGACTTCCAGTTGCTCGGGGCACGTCAGTCGCGAAGACTTCTTGTTCATGTTGCTCGGCGTCGCCGAACAGACCGGCCGCGACATTCAAGTGCTCGAAACGCGGGGCGCGGCGCCCGACCACCCGCTCAGTGTCACTTGCCTCGAAAGCGAGTATCTGAAATGTTTCATCTGCCGGGTGGTATGAAAACTCACCATTGCGGGCAGACACCGTCGAAACGCGATTTGCTGAACCTTTGCAGTTTGCCTTGTGTCACCCATTTGGCGAGCTCGGATGCCCGCCGAGGCTCGGGGGGCGTGCTCTTGACCCCGGCCCAAAAGGGAATTTAGGATAGTTCTTAGTGCCAGTGCGAACGTGGTGCTGGCTGGACCAAAAGCCCGTGGGTGCATCCAGGCTGGACTGGAAGCCAATCGGGATGGTCATTGTTGGAAAGGAGGTGACTACATGTGTAGTGGTAACCAGAGGTGGCTCGTCTAACGAGCAGCCGACGGGCTGCTGGCCTTCGAAGAATTCGATTCTTCAAGCCGCCGTTAGTCAGCCGTTCTGAAAACCTGAAATATGGTGGAACCGGTCGAGGATTCTTCTTCGACCGGTTCTTTTTTTGATCTAGCCGCCATCGCGCTTCGGCTAAGTCCCCGGCGCCTTTGTCGGTAGTTTCGGATCGACCGCTGCCATCCTTGCAGGCGCATCCGGGTCAACCGTTATTTTGGCGTCCGGGTTGGACTCGGGCGTGTTGCGGAACCGATCTTGCGAAGCTAGATTAACTATCGAAAGTAGAGGTTTCGCGGTTCTTTTGCGGATTGAGGGAGGATTCAGGAATGCGGCGACTCGGTAAGACAGTATCCGTCTGGGAGGTGGTTCTATTGACTGCGGTGGACCCGGCTTCGGCTTGTCGTGGCCGCTGGGCTCGGCGCTGCTGCCCGCCCCGATGCTGCTACACTTATTGCCAACCGTGCGCGCCCGTTAGTTGCTGCGGCGGCGTTGAGTCCACGGCCACACCGACCCCGGCCCCCTCGCAAGCGCCTTCCGCACCCGCTCCGACTCTTGCGCCTCGGCCCGCCGCGCCTGGTTTCTCGCGGCCCGGTCCGTCGGAACCAGAACCGGCACCCCTGCCGCCAGCGCCCGAGCCAATGCCATCGCCCCCGACCAATCGAGAAGCGCCCGCTCCGGAAGCTCCCGAACCGGAACCAGAACCGGCCCTGGAAACTCCGGCGGAGGAAATGCCCGAGGAACCGGCCGCGCCGGCCAAGGGTGAGGAAGTCGAAGACCTGTTCAAGGATTCTGACGACAAAGCCAAACCGGCCGAAAAGTCCGAGGACGTCGAAGACCTATTCAAGGACTCCGACGACAAGGGCAAAGCCGCCACGACCGAACCGACCAACAACCCGATGGACAAGGAGCTCGAAGAGCTGTTCTCCGATCCGTCGGATGAAGCGGCCAAGAGCGCCCGCATTGAATCGCCAAAGCCGGCTGAAGCGACTCCCGTAGTTGAATCGAGCGAGCCGGTCCAAGTGGCCGCTGCGATCGAAGCGCCCCATGCGATGCGCGTTTGGGTCGACAACACTGGCAAGTACAAGGTTAACGCCCGGCTGGTGGTCGTGGGCGACAGCACCGTGCGGTTGTTGAAAGACACCGGAAAGTACACCACGGTCCGCTTCGACCGGCTTAGTGCCGACGATTTGAACTTCGTTCGCCAGCAGGCAGCCAACGCCGTCGCAGGCAAGTTCTGAGTTGCCGACACACCGGTTGGTTCGCAGCCAACGAAAGCTACAATAGCCGCAACGGGCCGATCCGTTGCGGCTTTTTTATTGAACTCACAGCAAGCAAAAACCTCATGCGAACAGTGCTGATTCGCTTCCTGACTCTGCTAACGCTGACAGTTGCTCTGGCGCAGGCCGCCGCGGCTGAACCCAAGACGGTGTTGCTCTTGGGCCAAAGTCCCGACAGCCATCCGGCCTCGACGCACGAGTATATGGCCGGGGTCGAACGGTTGGCAAAACTGCTCGAACCGACCCCCGGTTTGAAAGTGCGCGTCGTCAAAGCCGACGATCCTTGGACCGAAGGGCCTGATCTGCTCGCCACGGCCGACGGCGCGGTGCTGTTTCTGTCCGAAGGGGCCCGCTGGATCCAGTCCGATCCCAGGCGCTATGAGGCTTTTACTCGGCTGGCCGCGCGCGGCGGCGGATTGGTCGCGCTCCATTGGGCGATCGGAACCAAGCCGGCGGAACCGATCGAGCCGTTTCTCAAGCTCTTCGGGGGGTGTCACGGCGGCTCCGATCGCAAATACCAGGTCGTCGAAACCGAAGTCCGCGTCGCCGAACCGCACCATTCGATTGCCGCGGGCATCGGCACTTTTCGCATCCGGGACGAGTTCTACTATCAATTGAAGTTTGTCAAACCAGCTAGTAGCGTGCGGCCAGTGCTCGAGGCCACGATCGACGGCCGGGCTGAAACCGTTGCTTGGGCTTGGGAGCGACCCGACGGCGGACGATCGTTTGGATTCAGTGGTCTGCACTTTCACGATAATTGGAAAGTCAACGAGTACCCCAAATTGATCACCCAGGCCGTGCTGTGGACGCTCAAGCTGCCGGCCGAATGAAGCCGGGGCAGTCGGATTCACTTACGCGAGTTCGAGCGGGGACGGCTCAGTTGACGTTCCGCTGGCCAGCATATTGGCACGCCGCAACTGGCCGCAGGCCGCGTCGATCTTGGCCCCCTTCCGCTCGCGAACGAAGACGTTGATGCCCGCTGAGCGCAGCGCTTCGACGAACCGATCGACGGTCGCGGCCGAGGGGGTGCGATAGGGCAGCCCGGCAACGGGATTGTAAGGGATGACGTTGAGCAATGCGGTGCGGCCTCGCAATAGCGCCGCCAGGCGCCGCGCGTGCTCGACCTGGTCGTTCAATCCGGCCAGCAGCACATATTCGTAGGTCAGTCGCCGGCCCGAGGCTTCGAAGTATTCGTCGGCAGCTTTCAAAATGTCCGCCAGGCCAATGTTCTTGTTGACCTTAACCAACTGATCGCGCAGGTGGTCGTCGGGTGCATGGAGCGAAACGGCCAGGTTGAACCGGCAATTCTCGCGTGCGAGCCGTTGAATGGCCGGGGGAAGTCCAACCGTTGAAATCGTGATACGCCGCGTGCTGATTCCCAGGCCGGTGGGCGAGCTGGCTTCGGCCAGGGCCGGCAAGAGACGATCGAGATTCGCCAGCGGCTCGCCCATGCCCATCACAACGATATGGCTTAGCCGCTCGTCGGCCGGCAGCAGGCGATCGAGCAACAGCATTTGTTCGACAATTTCGCCAGTCGTTAGATTGCGTGCCACGCCCGCCAGCCCGCTGGCGCAAAATACGCAACCCATCGCACAGCCGACTTGCGTGCTGATGCAAATCGTCCGCCGGGTGCCATCGCGCAGCAGCACGCACTCGATCTGCTGACCGTCGGACAATTCCAAGAGCAGTTTTTCGGTGCCATCCTCGGTCTTTTTGTGCTCGACGACGCGCATGGTCCAAAACGAGAAACTGCCGGCCAGCTCCTCGCGCAGCGCTTTGGGCAAGTCGGACATGGCGTCAAAGCTGGCGGCCCGGCCCGTGAACAGCCAGTGGCGGATCTGCCGCAGGCGAAAGCCAGGGACGGCCCGATCGGCAAGCCACGACTGCAAGGGTTCTGGGGCTGGTTCGAGGATGTGCAACAAGGGAAGGCCGGGTTTTGACGGAGGGGATAGAATCTGACTCGACCATTATACGCTGTTCGTACGGGGCGTATATGCGGGCGATTTGCGCCTGATGAATCGTGGTGATGCGTAGGCCAGAGCACGCACTGGCAAGTAGGAAGGGGTTCACGCGGAGGAGCGGAGAACGCGGAGGGAGGAACGTAAAATTCTGTCCTCTCCGCGTTCTCCGCGTCTTCGCGTGAGTCTTCTGAATTTGAATTTGTTCATACTCGACCTGCGGCTAGGGTCGGGAGGCGCGCAGCGCCGCACTAGAATCGCGAGAGCGAAAAAAGAAATTTGGCGCCACTGCCCCTTTGGGAGGCCAGGCCGTTCTGGATTGACTCCGAACCACTCACTCCGGACAACGCTTTTTTTGCCTCGCCTATCCGGGCAGGGCAATGGCGCCGGGGTTAGCCTTGAACTGCCGCGGGGGGAAATTCCGGATTCCACTAACCCTGGTCCGGTCCAATGCCGCGGTCGCACGTCCTTTCGCAATTCGGCGTTTACCGCAACCA
>JAYVCO010000251.1:0-5063 GCA_043749935.1 Planctomycetia bacterium | reverse complement strand
TGTCCCCGCTGGGTATCCGCCACCAGCGTCCGCGGATCCTTGCCGACTTTGAGCGTTCGCACGCCGACTTGATCCACGCGTACTTCCACAGCGTTGACCCGCTCCCATGAGTAGGCATAGCTGTTGAGTCGATAGCTGCCTTGCGTCAACACGTCCCGCAGAATGCCGCGCTCGCCATTGTGCTTGTCGGCCGGGTCTTCCGTGCCCAGGATATCCCCTTGTTCCATCCGCGTGGCGGAAAGCGGTTTGCCAAACTTTCGCGTCAGCACGAGGCACTCTCCAACCGGCACCTGCACCATGTCCAAGATTTCGTAGTTCCAAAAAATGGGGTTGAGAAAATGCCGGCCTTCGCTCAACGGTTCGAGCATGACCCCTTTGTACGATTCGTCCGGTGCGATGATCTCGTCGGGTCCAAGATCCTTGCCCCAGCGACTGATGCGAATCAAGTATTTGCCGGAAGGGACTTCGATGCGGTCCACTTCCCAATGCCAGATTTGCTGCAAGATGAGCAGTGCCACGATGGCAATGCCCAGCGTCAGTAGAAACCGCGGTTGCTGATAGAACTTCACGAAGACTTCTCCCTGTTGGACGGGTTAGGGTCGGACGGATCGGGACCGACTTGTGTTTGCGGATCGGCTTGGATTGAATCTTTGTTTACGGAGTTCGGTTTGTTGGTATTCTCGCCTGGTGGCGTGCCGTTGTTCGTTCGATTGAGCAGAGCCAACTGCGCGCGGAGCTGGGCCAATTGAGCTTCCAGGACCACCGGATCAACCGTCGGGGGTGAGCCGGGAACGGATAGTTCCGATGTGTCGGCATACACCCTTTCGATTGCCCTTGCATTCAGAGACTTTTCTTGCACGAGCCCCTCCGCCTTCTGCCAGTTGGCCACCGCATTGAACGGATCGAAGCGGCGGGCAATGGCGTATTGCTCCTCGACCTTTTCCGCTTGCGCAAGCTGGCTGAGCAAAATACTGCGGCCGACCTCATACTGCCGCAATTGCAGTTCGAGCAGATAGAGCCGATGTCGAGACTCGGTGACCATGCCGGTTTGGCGTTCCCCTTGCTCGCGAAAGTTCTCGATAGCCAACCGTTCGAGGTTGATTTTGTACAGCGCTGCCCGGGCCCCCAACTCGTCGCCCGCCAAGGTCAGGCGTTTGGCTTCCGCTTCGAGCACCGTCACTCGCTCTTCGCTTTGAAGCAAGTTCGCCTGAATTGCCGCGTCGGCCGCTTCGGCTTGGCTCAAAGCAACGCGGACTGCTTTGACGTGCTCGTCGTGTTGCCGCACGACCTGCGTGAGTATTTCCTCGGGGTCGAGCCGCTTGCGCCAGGCAATCGTCCACATTCGTTGAATGCCGCGCCAAAGCCGGCGAGGGCCAACCGCCAACGCCACCAGCGCTAAGAGTAAGCCGATCCAAACGGCTCGCAGTAAAACAAACTCCACGAATGCCATGGGACGATCAATTCAGCGTGGCGGAAATGAACACTTTGGCAATGCCATCCGTTGACGATTTCCGTGAATGCACAAGCTCGCCTTTGATCCAATGCCGCGCGCCTCGGCGAATTCCACCTGGGCTACCAAACAACGGTTACGCGCAGTCTTTCATGAATGATAGGTTTCCGCCGGCGCGGTCGGTGAGCCAACGGCACGAACAAACAGCCTGATAACTCACTTGCACCCCTTGAGATCGGCCCATGTAATCTGAATTTCTCGGTTACGCCGGTTCGTCCGCGCATTATAGCCCTTTGCCAGCCCAATAGACACGTGGCGTTCGGAATCGGCTGGCCTGGTCATTTATCTAAATACATCCGCGCCGCGAGCTTAGCGCTGGGCGAGAAGATTCATCTGGTAAGCCGAAACAGGCGTGGTCGCGGCCAAATGGTCTGCTGCATGGAGACCGCCCGGTCGGCTTGCTACAATGGTCGGCGGGTTCGGATGGGCGCGTCGCTTCGTCAGCGTGTAGGCCGACGCGCCAGCGCTCACCGTCCGGCGAAGAGTGCACTGGGTTCGACTGGTACTTGCCAAATGACGCGATCACGGCATCAACCTGCGAGTTTTGGCGACGGGCTGTCGCGCCGCTCCGTTTTGCGGCTGGGCGTCGGTGGGCTCGGCTTGACCTTGACGGGGTTGCTGCAAGCGCGGGCCAGTGCGCGACCCGTCGAACCCTCTGGGCTGCCGCCTCTCAAGGCCTGCATCGTCGTGTTTTACTACGGCGGTCCGAGCCACTTGGACACCTACGACCTGAAGCCCAATGCTCCGGCCGAAGTGCGCGGCGAATTCAAGCCAATCTCGACTTCCGTGCCCGGCCTGTTCGTGTGCGAGCATCTGCCAAAGATAGCTCGCTGCATGCACAAGGTGGCTCTCATTCGCAGCATGCACCACCAGAACCGGTTGCACGATTCGGCATCGACCGAGGCGCTGACGGGCCGGCAACCGCCGACCGGTGATCGAGAGGAGTTCGGTCCGATCAAACAAGTGACCCCCTGCTATGGCGCGTCGCTGAGCTACTTGCGCAATGAATTGCAGCTCGACGTGCCGCACGCCGCGCTCCCCTTCGTCTTTCACAACGTCATTAACGTGCCCTGCCAGGGAGGCGGATTTCTCGGGTCGACGTACGACCCTCTGCAAATCAATGTCGACCCCCAGAAGCAGGCCTATAGCGCCGGAGCACTCGCGCTGCCCGTGGGACAGTCGGAGAAATCGCTCGAAGATCGGCGCCGTTTGCTGGTGTCTCTGCAAGACAAGTCGATTGCAACCGCGCAAACTTCGCCAGCGGGTCGCTGGCAACTCTCCAGCGACAAGGCGTTTCAGTTGCTCGGTTCGCAACCGCTGCGCGACGCACTCGATTTGTCGCGCGAGTCGTCACAAACGCGAGATCGCTATGGATATGGGCCAGCGCCGGTCGCGGTCGGCTCCGGCGGTGGCGGGGGAAACGGTGCCGAAATGGGATTCGCGCGCCAGATGCGCGGGCAGAATCTGTTGGTGGCCAGACGATTGGTCGAAGCGGGCGTTCCGTTCGTCAACGTGTTCGATTTCCGACAACAGGGACAGAACTGGGATGCCCACCACCAAAACTTCGACCAACACAAGAGCCACCTGTTGCCCTTGGCCGATCAATCGCTCTCGGCGCTGATCGAAGATCTCGACGCGCGCGGATTGCTCGACACGACGCTGGTCGTGGCGATGGGCGAGTTCGGCCGCACGCCAAAGATCAACCAGAACGGCGGCCGCGACCATTGGCCCGATTGCTATAGCCTGCTGCTGGCAGGCGGTGGCGTTCACGGGGGAGCCGTGTTTGGAGCAAGCGACAGAACGGGCGCGTATCCCGCGAGGGATCCGGTGACGCCAGCCGATCTCGCGGCCACGATCTTCTGGCGTTTCGGCATCGATCCCTCGTCCGAGATCCACGACCTCACCGGCCGCCCGTGGCGCCTCGCCGACGGTCAGCCCCTGCGGTCATTGTTCGTGTGATCGAGAGAAGCCTATCGCGCTTCATCCGGTGGCCGCATAGGTCATGCCAGCGACATGATGAATCGTTTTGTGTGTGTTTCCAACTTGCTGCCCTGACCTTCACAACTTTGTTTTCACGCCAGGTCCAGCGACTCATCGCACCGTGTCGTGCGGTCGTGGACTTCAACGATCGTTTTTACATCAGGGTGGACAGAACCGTTGCCGATTGCTCCCAAAAAGCGGCAAGTCGCAAAACTGGATTGACGTGCGATATATACCGAATTCCATTTCTCGAAACGTTCCTGCTGATCGGCGTCTTCTCGCGGCCATCCAACCGTATTCGACGCGTGGCCGCAGCGCCACGGTTTTGGAGTAAGTCTGGCTCGGAAAGAGTCCTGGGCCTTGCACAGCCGCACATACATCGGATCGGCGCCCAGCGATTCGAACAAAGCTCGAGTTGAATCAGCGGCTGGTTCGAAGAGCGCGTGCGTGGCGATGACGCGCAAGCCCGCACAGGTTCGATAGACCCTCGCGCCCCACTGTGGATTGTCATTCAAAAAACGATCCAGTTTTTCCCGTGTCTCCGATTCCTGTTGTTCATCCAGAGTGCGAACGTTTTTGTTGAATAATCGCTGGATGCGGTTCCGAATGTGTTGTCCGGCAGTGATTGACGGAAAATCCAGATCGATGAACATCACCCGAGCCGTGCTCAGCACGAGCGAGCCATAGTTGTTTTGCGTGATCGCCGCGATCAGCTCGCCATTCGAGTTGGTAAACCGCTGAAGGACTTCTTCTCGCAGCGCTACCTCGCCATATCCATAACGGTTACGCTCGTGTCCATCGTTGAAAGATCGCAGGATTCTCCCGGCCGCAGCTAGGGCCGACGAATGGGCCTCCTCCATGCTCGCGTCGGACCATCGCCAACACGAAAAGGATTTCTTCGTCCCTTCCCCGTCAACGTCCTCGGCCGTGGCCTTCGCCCAATAGGCAGGAAACTTCACGATTCAACTCCTCGATTCCGCGATCCTCGAAAGCAAGCCGTCTTCGTCGCCAGTTCTGCCCTGTGATGGTAACGACCGATCCGCCGAATGGCGAGATTGACTTTGGCTCCTGTTGCCCCAAGTTCCGTAGGTCATGGCCAGTGGCCTGACAGCTTGTTTCTTTGTGTGCCCGTTCCAATCCCAACGGGATCGAACCGATCCAGCGATTCGTCATGCCACCGGGCCATCGACGCCGATCATTCTCCTCCGCGTGGACCCATTCCCTTTAAAATAACTTTGAGACACAAGGCCTGGATGATATTTTTCCTCGCTCTGGCCTAAGAACTCGCCTAGAAATCACCCCACGGCTTTGGCATACTCCCGCTTAGGCAATTCGGACTGAGCGGGGCGTACAACGTTTGAATGCTGAAGCGATTTGGGTGAGGAAGTTCTTGGGCCACACTCGATCTCGCAAGCCAAGAAGACGCGGCATTCTAACTCGCTCTCCTGGTAGCTTCGGGTTCACTCCCGAGCGCTGCTTGGTTGCGGTAAACGCCGAATTGCGAAAGGACGTGCGACCGCGGCATTGGACCGGACCAGGGTTAGTGGAATCCGGAATTTCCCCCCGCGGCAGT
>JAYVCO010000250.1:0-19671 GCA_043749935.1 Planctomycetia bacterium | reverse complement strand
TGGCACCAGCGGCCAGTTGTTCGCGGAGAGGATTGCGATTCCCTCGTCCGGTCCCAAAATGAGCCGCAGCACCGTATTGGCTTTCCGGGGCGCTCGATGAAGCTGCTCCGCGGCCCGCAACAGCGCGAAAGGGGCCGGTTCCACTCGGTAGGGGCGAATGCCGCAGTCCTGGACGTTCGTCAGCAGTCCGCTCAGGTATTTTTTTCGACAGGACACCAGGCTCACAACCGGTCGCTTACCGAGGCTTCCTTGCATGATGTCGATTGCCATCTCGTCGACATTGCTCGTGGGAGATTGCAAGACTTCGTGCAGGAGCACTTTGGGGGAAACATCGAGGTTCGTGGCCTTGAGCGGACGCGTGGAAAAGAAGATCCGTAACAGGGGAAGCCCGAACGCAACCAGCCGCCGTTGGCTGAGCCGCTTGCCGGCAACAGACTCGAGCGCCTTGGCCAGCACCGTGGGCAACTGTTCGGTATCGTACGTTTCGCGATGTCGACGGATTTCGACCGGACCGAGCACCGTGGCGGCCACCTGGCTCACCGCGATTTCATGCTCGCCAAGGTAGACGCCCACGGCGCGTCGCGGCGACAGTTTTCCTAGTAGTGATTTCATCCGGCGTCTCTTCGCAGTCATCCCCCGGGTCGATGGCGGGAGTAAGCAACACGTGTTTTTTTCGAGAGTACAAAAAAAGCGGGCAGCCGAGACTGTCTCGACCGCCCGCTTTGCAAATTGTCAACAGCTCGCAAGCTGAGCGGCGCGGCAATTAGCTGCCGAGCGGATTGATATCCGGAATGGCCTGGATCGTGCTGCTCGTGGAGTCGTAGCCGTCCTGGGTGAAAATCACCGTGTAGGCTCCATAACCTGACGACGCACCAACGCGAGTCAGCGTCAACGTCCACGAATCTTCCAGCGAACCGGAAGAACCCGGCGAGACGGTGCCCACCGTGAAATACTTCGGCGTCGAGAACTGGATGTCCAGATTGGTAATGACGGCTTCATAGGTTCCGTTTTTGGCTTGCGACCGCTCTTGAGCCGAACGAATCGCGGCCAGGTACGAGAACGCTTACGAGGCCTTCGAGCGTTCAACCGATTTCAAGAACCGCGGCACGCCGAACGCGGCCAAGACGCCGATGATGACGATCACCACGGCCAATTCGACGAGGGTGAACCCCTTTCGATTCTTCTGTACAGCAACGCTACTCATTTCAAAATTCTCCTTTGATTTGCGCGCCCGAGCCGGGCACAGGCTAAAAAACTACCTTCAATGACCGTCTCGGGAAAAGCTCGCCCTTGGAAAGGACCGCTGGGGAACGCCCCCCCGACGAAACACACAATCATTTCTAGGTCACATTTCGCGGCATGCGAAAATCGGCTAGCGATTTTCACTCACTAGCGTCGCTGAAGGCCGCCCGAATGGGGCAAGCAGATTGTCTAGCCGTTAAGCTCGGCACGACGCGCCCGCAGAAACCGCACAACCGGTACAACTGGGCGAAAGCTCTTAGCGGAGCTCGTTGATATCATCCCGAAAATACTTGTTTCCGATCAGCTCATCTGGGTCGCGATCGGGGCTGGGAAGGAGCGATTCGGTCTGCGGAACACATTCCGGCGGCACGGCTTCGCCCTTCCAGATATGCGGGGTCAGCAGAACGATCAGCTCTTTGCGTGTCAGTGCCACATGGTTGAGCCGGAACAGAGCACCTACCCAAGGGATGTTCATCAACCCGGGAATGCCCTGCTGACGCTTCTCCTTGACGTCTTCCATCAGCCCGCCGATCACGAGCGTTGACCCGTCAGGCACCATCACGTTGGTGGTGACTTCGGTAGTATGGGTCGAGGGGACGTTATCGACAACTTCACCGGAGCTGCGCTCGGGATGAATCTCCATGCGAATCATGCCGTCTTTGGAAATAAACGGCCGCAACCGGAGTTGGGTTCCCACGTTCATGAATTCGATTTTCTGGATCGTACTGGTCTGGGTTTGTGTCAAGGTGCGGAAACCGAGCCGATCACCCAATTGGATTTCGGCTCGCTGCTTGCTGAGCACCAGCAGACGCGGCGTGGCCAACACCTGGGTCGTTCCAATCGTATTGAGGGCGCTAATGAACCCGGTCACGTCCTTGTCGATGAAACCAAACTTAACCCCGCTGTCCGCGGCGGCGGATCCCGTGAGTGGCGTGCCTTGCAAAAAGCCCCCAGAGGTCACCAGAGTGGCCGGCGCGAAGCCGGCCGCCGAGTTGATCGCCGCACCACTTCCTTTTACAGCCAAGACTTTAGCTGCGTTTCCGAGCAGCGCAAAGTTGATCCCTAGCTCCGTGTTCTTGGAAAGCGTGACGCTCACGATCACGGCTTCGATCAACACTTGCGAGGGCTGAGCGTCGACCTCGGCCACAATACGATCCGCGTTCTTGAGCACCCATTCATAGTCCTGAACAACCAAGACTTCATCGCCGGCCAACGAGTTTCCGCCAGCTCTTGTCGAGTCGCTCTTGATTCCGATTTCGACGATGGGCGTTGTCGAAATCCGCCCCTTGGACGTTAGCAGTGGTTTGACCATGAGAGCCAGATCGCTGCCCCGGGCATAGTTCAATCGATACACTCGGACCGGTAGGCCGTTTGTCGTGTTATCAACCTGGTTGACCTCGTCCGGAGACGACACATAGATGATGTCGCCCTGGCGACGCATGGTCAGATTGCAGAGGCTCACGATCGCGTTCAACGCTTTTTCGAGCGTGACGTCTCGCAAGTCCACGGTAACCTGTCCGCTCACTCCGGGTGATACGAGAATATTTACGCCAGCCTGACGGCTAAGAACTTCGAGAGCCTTGCGGACGTCAAGGTTGTCCATGTGAAGCGTGATCAGATTGGCGCCATTGGGCATTGCCTTTGACGAGACAATCGGTTCGGCGTCGCTGGGAGTCGGAGGATTGAACAGAATGGGCCAGGGTCGCGGCACTCCCTGGGTGTCCGCCGAGCCATTGGCGTTGGTCGTGCCGGCTTCGCCCGGGGTCAGAGCTGGATCAACCTGATCACCCGTTTCGGTCACGTCGACCTCGGCGGGAGTACTGGCGTCATCAACCTGATCGCCGGTTTCGGTCACCCCATCGGCTTCCGGAGAAACAGGCAAATCGCCCGCGTCATCGACGGTATCGCTAACCCCATCAGCGGCCGCGGAAACCGGTGGATCGCCTCCATCGCCACCGCTGGTAACGCCAGCCGCCGCTGCCGACTCAACGTTGCTGTCGTCGGCAAAAGCCGTGGCGCGGCCCTCTGAAGTCGCACGCTTAGGAATCCTGAGCTTTTTGGGTTTTGGGCCGTTCTGTTCGGGCAGGCTCGCTGGGCGTTCATCCGAGTCTCTAAGGCTCAACTGGTTTTGATTTGCCGTCAAAAGCGCGTTGGATACCCCTGCGCAGCCTGATGCCGCACAAGTTATCAAACATGCAATTGCTAGCAGCCATTGGCGAGGTGGCCGAGTTGGACGTTCTTCCGACATTCAGCAGATCCTGTTTTCACCGCATCCAAGGTTTTGCGCGCGGCAAAACTCATCCCGGGGGGATGATTTGCTCCTGCTCATAATCGGGATAATTTGCGAAGAACTTAACGGTTCTTCCGGTTATTCGTTTTAAAGTCACGTTCCATGTGGCCAATGGGAGAGTTTAGGCAAGTTACCAATTCGCGAGGAGTCCGTTGTATCGAGGCACTGTTGCACTTTCCCCTCCAGTTGGTGTATTATCCGCCGCCAATCGCCGATTTGGTTCGTCGCGCCAGCATCGCATAGCTGGCGCGGACTACTTCAAAGCGTCGATACCCCTTTTTCGAAAACATCGCCTTGGAACGAAGTTCCTCCATGCGAGAAATCATTGGGCGATTGCGGCGGGCGAAACGTGAAGCGTTTTGCTTCGACCGTCGAATCGATCTGATAAAGCGCCCACCGCGCGCCAGTTGGACTGCCGAAGGCAGCCCGTTGTTCGATTGCTCGAAACCGCTGCAAATGCGGGTTCCGCCGCAAACGTCCCTGCCGCTGTTGTCCGTGACTCTTTGCACGCGACCCGAATCCACAGGCCAGTTTGATGCCAGTATGTATCTCTCATCAGGCACGAATGTCCTGGCCGAACCGCTCAACTGTCGGCCGGCATGGAGGCGTTACGCCGTCCCGCTGCGTAGCCTGTCCGGGCCAGGAGCGGAGTGCTCGAAACGGGGGCTGAATCTTGAACTAACGTTTGCCGGCCTCAATGCAAACGAGCTACAACTCGGAGAGATCAAGCTCGAAACCAACCGCCACTGGCAATTGAAGGCGAACGTGCAAAGTGTTTCGTTCCCCCGTAGCGGTCACCATATACTGGTTGATGTTCTTTCAAACTACTTCGGCAGCACGTTTCAGTATTGTGGCTACTATTTGCGCTGCGAGCAGCGGCCTTGCGCCGCACGAGTCAACCATTTGCAGAAGAACCACGATCACGAGCTGACATTGCCGAGTGACGCCCATCACGATTACCTGATTCAATACCGCCACCCGCTGCATTCGATTACGTCGCACTACGAGCATAAATTGCGTCATGGCGAGATCGCGCCGGAGCAGGATTCCCGAGCCGCATGGGAGGAATTTGCCCTAGCGAGCGTCGGCCACTGGCGGCAATGGGCTCAAAAATGGCTGATTGCCAACACGAACCCCCGGGCATTCAAGTTGGCTTATGAGGAAATCATGGCGGACACGCCGGGCGTCCTATCGCGGCTGGTGCAATTCTTCGGTCCGTCACATCCCGTGGACTTGGGCCATTTGCACCGAATCATCAGACGCCTTGCGTTGGCTCCAAGGCGAAACTTGGAAGGGTTTCGCTATTTCGATCCAGATTTCTTTCGGATGCTCGAATTCAAAGTTTCCGAGGAACTGCTGGCTCTGCCCTCTGTGTTCGCACGGCATGCCTAAAGTTGCTCACTTCTTCGACGGAGCATTTTCTGGATCAGCATCGGCGGCCCAAATCGCTGCGCGGGCGCAGCACGGTACTCGGAAAGCACAACTAACCTATCGGGAAATCATGACTCGCTCCGAGGGGAGAATGCACGGCCGGAACGACCCATGACGCGATAAACCGAGGAAACGCGATTTGCACCTACTTGGAGACACACTGTTCAAGTTGGACGGCCATTCGCGCGAACACCTCCGACCAGTCCCCAGTTCGTATCTCGCGAAATAGACGCATGTCCGGATACCAAGGACTATCCTCGCGGTTTCGCAGCCAGCGCCATTCCGGCGCGTAACCCAGCGCCACCCACACCGGCACGCCCATCGCGTCGGCCAGGTGCGTCACGGCCGAGTCGGAGGTGATGACAAGATCCAGGTTCTTCATCACCGCGGCCGTGTCCATGAACGCTCCCCCCTCTTCGTCCAGGTCGTCGAACGTGGCTAGCGAAAACTCGCCGGACACCGCGGCAACCTGCTGGTTGCCGGGCCCTTTCTGCAAACTAATCAGCCGCACGCCGGGCACTCGCGCCAACGTCGCGAAATGGGACAGCGCCATCGAGCGGTGACGGTCATTGGCAAACTCGATGTTGCCTTGCCAGTGAATACCAATTCTGAATCCCTCGATGGCCTTCAAACGTTCTCGCCATTGCGCAACACGCTGGGGATTGGGGAGAATATAGGGAATCCCGGCTGGAATATCGTCCAGGGTAGTCTGAAAAATTCCCGGAAGGCTCATCAGCGGCAGCTGCAAATCGAACGCGATGGCGATCGATTCGCGATCCAACACGTCGGCAAAGCCCGACTGCTTCAGCAAGGGAACGAGGCCGCTTGGAACTGCAATCATGATTCTGGCGTGCGGGTTGCGGGCTCGCACCAATGGTATGTAGCGGACGAACTGCAACACGTCGCCGAAACCGTATTCGGAATACAACAAGAGAGTCTTCGCGCCCAGCGGCGCGCCATCCCAACGGGGCTGCACGAAACCGTGATTGGGTGTGAACTCGCAACCCGCGCGAAATTCGAATTCTTTCCAGCCTTCCTGAAAACTCCCTTCCGCCAATAGCAGGGTGCCAAGGAAGAAATGGGACGCCGCGCGATCCGGCCACTCGGTCAACACAAGCTTCATGTGCTCCATTGCCGCATCGTAGTCGCCCTCGATTCGCAACACGTTTGCTAAATTGAATCGCTCCGTGGCATCTTGCGGATTTTTCTCCAAAACCTGCCGATAGCACGCCTTGGCCTCGTCCAGCCCGTCGATCAACTGCCAAGCCAATCCCAGGCCATTGAGGGCTTCAAGGCAATCAGGCTTCAATCGCAAGCACGCGTGGTAACTACCCATGGCCTCGGCATATTTTTTATCGGCATGCAGGACAGTCCCAAGCGCGTGGTGAGCCAAGGCAAAATCCGGTTTGATTTCCAGAGCCCGTCGATATGCGCTTGCCGCATCGGCCGTTTTTTCGAGAGCCTTGTGGCAGTTCCCAAGATTGAACCAGATTTCCGGCGAAGTCGGCAGCAAATCGAGGGCCTGCTGGAAGACGGCCAAGGCGTCTGCCAGTCGCCCTTGCCGCTCGAGCACCGTGGCCAGGTTATTGTGCGCTTCGGCCAATCGAGGATCGAGGTGCACGGCACTACGATAGCATTGTTCGGTCTCGGCCCATTGTCCGGCGTCGCCGAGCGCGTTACCCAGGTCGTTGTGCACGAGCGCCACGTTTGGCGCGATCCGCAAGGCCTCTCGGTAGCTGTCAATTGCTTTCTGCTTCTGTTCGGTGGCCCAATACGCGGCACCCAAGTGATGATGAAACTCGGCGGGCGCGGGGTTGCAATCGATCGCGGCCAGGAAGTGCTCAATTGCCGCCGCAGGCTGATTTTGGCAAGCGCGGCCAGGCCCAGCAGGTGATGTGCGTCGGCATGACGCGGTTCGATCTGAAGCACCTGCCGATATATCCGGGCAGCCAATTCGAATCGCCCCTCGTGATGATGACGCAAAGCAAGTTCGAGCGACGTCGAGACGGTAGGCATGACGGACGGCATTCAATTCTGCGAGGACTTTATGGACGGATAGTAGTTTAGCATACGGCGATCGGCGGCTTGGTCGCAATGCGATCGATAATTCTTCGCCAACCCGAACGGGTTCTCGTGAGTGCGCCGGCGGCAATCTCGAGCCTCAACGCGTCTCCAATAAATCGGTCGGTTCTCGCGCCATCCGCTCGAAGACGTCGCTCCACTGATCCAAAACTGTCTGACGAAATAGCCGCATGCTGGGATACCAAGGGCTATCTTCTCGCTCGGTCATCTATCGCCATTCTGGTGCATACGAGCGAACTGCCCACACGGGTACATTCAACGCACCAGCCAAATGGCCCAGGGAGCTGTCTGACACGACGACTAAGTCCAAATTCTTCATGATTGCCGCTGTATCCATGAAAGCCCCATGTGCTCGATCGAGTTCGTCACCGAAATCGACGATTCCAAACCTTTTGCCAAACTCCACAAGTTTCGCCATGGAGTCTTGCTGTTGCAAACTGACGAGCGTGACTCTCGGCACGCGCGACAACGGCTCGAATTCCCGCAACGAAACCGAACGGCCATCCGAAGACGCCGCTTGGCTTCCTTCCCAATGAATGCCGATCTTGAAGCCTGGGAACGTTTTCAATCGGTTACACCAAAAGCGGATCAATTCGGGATTTGCGGCCAGATACGGAGTGTTCGTCGGTATGCATTCAACGGATAAAGTGCAGCGTGTCGCCAAATCCCCACTCGGCCTGGACTGCAAACGAGACGATGGTTCGTTTGTGACTTTATCGCGAGAAGATCAGCTCGTCGAGATCGGCCAACATGCGAGTCATGACATGACAAACGGACAACTCGCGAATTGCACTTACTTGGAGGCGACACGCTGTTCGAGTTGCACGGCCATTCGCGCGAATACTTTTGACCAATCTCCGGCTCGCACCTGGCGAAATAGACGCATCGTCGGATACCAGGGCGAATCATCACGGCAGCGCAGCCAACGCCAATCGGCTTTGGAGGCCAGCGCTACCCAAACGTCGACTCCCAACGCGCCAGCCAAATGGGCCACCGCGGTATCGGCTGTGATCACCAGATCCAGATTGCGTATCACCGCGGCCGTATCCATGAAAGGCCCAGCGGCTTCATCCCAATCCGAGCCGAGTTGGTGAACCACGAAGTCGACATCCCGCAACTGCTCCACACCCTCGTGCTTCTGCAGATTTACCAGTGCGACTCCCGAGACTTCGGCCAAGGGCTCGAACTGGTCGAGGGGAATCGAACGCAGCGAGTCATGTACGTTGCCGGCGCTTCCTTTCCAGGCAATGCCGACTCGCAATCCGGTCAGCCGGCGCAATTTTTCTTGCCAGGCGTTGACGAGTTCGGGTGCGGCCGACAAATATGGAACGTCCGCCGGAATATTTGCCAATGTCGTCCCGATCAGGCCCGGCAAACTCATCATCGGAATTTGGCAGTCGAATGGCGGCAGGGGTTCGTCCCGGCCCACGACGTTGAAGCCGGATCGAGTCAGCAGACCAACCAGTTGCGATTGAACTTGTACGACGACCTTCCTGCACCGCTGTCTTACCATCGGAAGATAGCGGATGAAATGTAACGTGTCGCCGAACCCCTGTTCGGCATGGACCAGGAGCTGCTGGTCTTCCAGCACTCGTCCATCCCAAAGCGGCTCGCTGAAAACCTGAACGGGAAACTCAGGAGCCCGCAGGCGCCAATGATATTCGGGCCAGCCGCGCTCCAGATCGCCTTGTTTGAGCAGAATGATTCCACGATTGTAATGCGCTTCGGCGGCGTCTGGCTCGATTTCCAGAGCGCGCTCGTAATGCTCGAGCGCGCGTTCCTGCTCATCGCACTCTTGGTAGCAAGCACCCAAATTCAGATGCGCCGAGGCGTGGTCCGGCTTGCTGTGCAGCGTGGCCTCGAAATGATGCATGGCCTCGGACGTGCGTCTTTGTGCGCACAAGGCAGTGCCCATGCTGTAATGGGCTTGGGCATGGCCGGGCTCCAACTGCAAGGCCCGATGGTAATGCGTAATGGCCGCGCCAACCAACCCCTGGGATTGCAAAGCGATTCCCAGACGCGTTTCCGCGGCCGCCCACCGCGGATTCAGCCGCAGCGCTGTTTCATAGCACTCAATCGCCCGAGACCAATCTCGGCAACCCGTCTCCACATTTCCCAGCGAAAAATGAACGTCCGCGGCCTCAGGCTGGAGCTCCAGGGCTCGCAAAAGACATCGACGAGCCTGATCCCACTGACTGCGTTGGCCCAGCAGCGTGGCCAAATCAACAAGAACTTCGAAGCAATGAGGATTGCAAGTTAGCGCTCGCTCGTAGGCGGCTTGCGCCGCGACTGGATCGTTTAGTTGTCGCAGCAGTTTCCCCAGCGTGTGATACGCTTGAGCGTATTCAGGATTGTGCAAAATCGCCTTTCGGCAACTTTCCAAGGCGGCTTCCAAATCACTTTTCGACCGCTGTAACATCGACAAGCAATGGTGAGCTTGCGAAAATGTTGGGTCGAGTCTAAGGGCCTCGCGACAGCAGGCTTCGGCCTGGTCCAGCTTTTTGCTTGCGCGATAAGCCTCTCCCAGATTCGTATGGAAGCATGCCTGGCTCCTATCCAAACGGATCGCGTCCGAAAACAAGTCGATGGCCAAAGGATGATTGCCGGATTGTAGCGCAATCACGCCGAGCCAGTATTTGGCGTGTGCGTGCCGCGGATCCGTCTGCAAAATCTGCCGATATAACTGCTCGGCTTCGGGCAGTTGCCCTGCCTGATGATAGCGCAGTGCTGTCTGAAAATCTTCGGAGATCATTGCCAATCGACGAGACCCGGATCGCGAGACAAAGAACCACGATTAGGTTGACACCTGCACACGATTTGCACCCCGCCTCGGGACGTGCGGACCATTCACGTAACAAACGGCTCACGTAACAAACGGCCGAACAACGCAAAACGCCGCCGAGAGGCAACGTTTATTGATAGGAATTGAGCTAGTTGTAGGACCTAACGCAAAGACAACGGGCCGGCACAAGACAAGTTCTAGAGTTCAGCGCCAGAAACTTCTTATCCGCCTTGCCACTTCTTTGCCACTTCACTACTCATAAGCTAGCGTTGCTTTTGAACGAAAACGAGTATACCACCCTTCTTGGCCACAAAGCCACTCCGGTGGGCAATCTTTTCCAAGCGATTCTCATGGGCATTATTCCATGCGACTCTTAATAGTCTGTTTGATATTCATCACCGTGCCGCCCCTGGCGGTACTGGGCTTCAAAGAATTCAAGGCCTGGCAGTCGGGGCAAGAGCTGCACCCGCAAATGGACAGTTTGTCCAAACGGGGAGAAGTACTGTTCTTCAATGCCACGTGGTGCGGACCGTGCCGGGCGATGAAGCCAGTCGTTGGCCAATTACGCCGGCAGGGCTATCGCATGCGGGATGTTGACGTGGACAAGAACCGGACACTGGCCGAAAAATACGGCATTCGTAGCGTTCCGACCTTCGTGTTTGTTGAAAATGGTTCCGAGGTCAATCGGTTTTCGGGGGGTACGTCCGCTGAGAAACTGAAGCAATTGTGCCCGAGCCCGACGTACCGCTAGCAGTCCGAAGTAGATCGAGGCCGCCGCAGTTCTTGTGGTTGCTGCCCCGCCAAGGGGTCTCGATTCCAGTGGTGGACACAGCACGAATGCACACGCACAAGTGGCCTGGACCTACCTCCGGACGTTTGGGAAACTTCCCCGCTCTAGTTTCGACCCGAAATCTTCTATCTGCCCATGCGAACGGACAAACACAGGTCACGAAACGTCAGCTCCGCGTGGCTGATTCTCGCAGCCGCAGCGCTAGCAATTAGCAGCGGTTGCGCGGCATGGGACTGGCGCGGCAAGGGCTATCGCGACGAATCGACCGGCTGGACTCAACAACTACGGCCTGCCGCCGATGCGAAACAGTTCACCGGTCTCGATGCTCGGGCGCAAGAAATCGAACGCAACCTGGGCGTCCGCTAAAAACCGTTCTCCTAGTCGCTCGCTTCTGACCCGATTTCCGCCAGTGGTCCGTACAGTTCTGGGCGACGAAAACGGAATAGATATTCGACCTCTCCCCGAGCCTGCTGCAAATCGGCGGCCTTCAGGTCGGCCAGCAACAGTCCGCTTTCGCCCGCCGGCGAGGTCCATTCAGCCAAGATTTCCCCTCGCGGTGAAACGATTAGCCCGCCACCGGGAAACTCTTGCTCGACGCCAGCACATTCGACACGTCCCACGTAGTTGCAAGCTACGCCAAACACCCCGTTCTCCACGCAACGAGCGCTCAAAGCCCCCGAGGCCCACTGAGCCCAACCGGCCGGCGTGCGTGACGGTGGGTCTGCCGCAAATGGGAACAGGACAATCTCGACATTCTGAACCGCAAGCAAGCGCGTGGATTCCGGCATCAAGGCATCGAAACAGATGTTGGCACCGATGCGTCCCAGCGGGGTGTCGAACACGCGAGGTCCCGGGCCGCCGTTGTAGAAGGGCATCTCGAACATCGGCACGTGCATTTTTCGCCAATAGCCCGCCAGACCCTCGGGGCCGACCAGCAACTGCGTGTTGTACATCACGTTTCCGGCGTCTTCGAGGATGCCGGTGCTGATGAAAACGCCGTGCCGCGCGGCCATTGCCTGAAGCGCTGCAACCTGGCGCGATTTCAAGCCGATCGCCGCTCGTCGCGCTTCGGCCAATGCACGCCGCAGCCAATCTTCGTGGTTGCCCACCGGGTGATTGGGAATGAATCCGCACAAGGACAACTCCGGAAATAGCACCAACTGCGCGCCCTGCGCCACCGCTTTCGCTGTCCAGGCATCGATGACTTCGAGATTCCGTTCGATTGCACCGGGCTTGGTATCGGCGGCGACGGCCGCAACTCGCACTATGTCTAGCACTGCATTCCCCTTGCACAAAAATCGCACAATCCGCACGATTCTACTCCAGAGGAAGCGCGTTTCGCGAGTCCCAATCGACCCTGCCACGCTCCCGCGTCCTTATCGGAATTGAAGCAATCGAACTCCGACAGCTCTGCCGAGCGAGTGAATGCTATAATCTGGGTGAGGCTTGGGGCTTGTCGCCGAGCACAGCGTTCGGGCTGCCGCTCCATTGACGTTTAACCATTGCCAAAATTATTGAGGCATTTTGATGCAGATCACAGATCAAAGTTTCAAGGGCTCGCGAGAGGTCATGGACGGCAACGAGTATGAGAATTGCAAATTCGAAAACTGCACGATCGTCTACCGCGGCGGGACCATTCCCACGATTAACAATTGCAATTTCCAGGACTGTAACTGGCTGTTCGACGACGCGGCCCAGCGTACGCTGGCGTTCATGAAACTGCTCTACCACGGCATGGGCGCGCACGGGCCTGAACTGGTTGAATCGGCGATTCGAATCATCCGAGAGCCAAACGCCTAATCTCGTACGAGCGACGCCCGGTACGCTAAAGGGATTTGAGATATTCGACCAGGTCGGCGATCTCGCGAGCGTCGAGTTCTCGCGTTTGCGAGACTTTGGCGGGGCTGTGCAAACCGCCGAGCAGCGCTTCGAGCGACCCGGCCCGACCGTGGTGCAGATAGCCGGTCCGATTGCCGACGTCGATCAGCGATGGCGTATTGAAGCCTTCGTAGGCGTCGTATTGCGACGCTAAGCCGACGTCGTGATTTTCGCCGTCAGTAAAATACGGACCGTTGTGGCAATTGGCACAGGCGGCCGCCGCGCTTTCGAAAACCTGCTTGCCACGTTTTGCCGGCTCGGACAAACCGCCGTCAGGCCCGCGGCGAGAATTGGGCGGGGCTGATAGCGTCTCGAAAAACGCGCCCAGCGCCTGCACGTCGTCCTCCGTTGGCGCTGGACCTTGCATGGTCTCGCCCAGGCTCTTGCGCAGGGCGGCCTCGAAGTCTTTCTGCCAGCCGTGCCAGAACCAGGGACCCGTGTGACGAATGTTCCGCAAGCTGAGCACCATTTTGCAGGTACCAAAGGATCCGTCATTCTTGGTATCCATCGTCACCGCGTTCGTGTCTCCTTCGTAATGGCAGCTATGGCAGCTATACCAACCATCGGCGCTGCGCAGGGCATCGTAGAAAATCGCTTCGCCCCGCCGCGCCAGCGTTGGCTCGGTCGCTTCAGAAAGTGCGATCGTTCGCTCGATTTTACGGGCCGACAAATCGACGACCTGCACCGAATTGGCCAGATAATTGGCCACGTAAACGCGCTGGCCCGAACGGTCGAATCGGATGCCCATCGGGCGCCCGGAAAGCGGAACGCGGAAGAATCGCTCGACGTCGCTGGCGATTTCGGCTTTCAAATGATCGCCAGGACCGTCGGCTCTGAGCGGCAAGTCCGCCAGGCGAAATACGACCAGCTCGTGCGTTCCGGAAGCGGAAAGCGCTAGCCATTGCTCGTCTGGACTCAAGGCCAGGCCATGCGGATCAGCAATGGCGCGGCCACGCGGATCGAGCGCCATTGCCTCGCGCCGCGACTGGCCATCGAGCCGGACGCGGGCTATTCGATTGCCCAACACCCAGCCCTCGCGAATGTTGCCCGCGGTGATCGGCCGGTCGGCGTAGACCATCCAGGGAAAATAAGCATATTGTCCGTCGGCCGAAGCCTGCAAGTGGCCGATATTCAAACCCACGAACTTGGAGTCGTACAGTTTTGCGCGCGTTTGGGTGTCGACCACCGAAATCCCGCCGTCGCCACTCGCGCCGACGGCCAATCGCGTGCCGTCTCGGGTCAACGTCAGGTATCGGGGCCAGCGCCCTACCGCGATCCGGGTTAGCAGTTGCAGTTTGTCCAGGTCAACGACCGCCACTTCATTGGCCGCGGTCAGTGCAACGTATGCCAGCTTTCCGTCGCGCGAAACGGCAATCCCCCGCGGCTCGAACCCCAGGTGGATCGAACCGGCCGCGCGCAACGTCGGGCCGTCGACCGCCAACACCGTCAACTCCCCGCTATACGTGCCACTGACGAGCGCTCGGCGGCCATCGGGCGTTAGCGCAATCGCCGAAGGATGCTTTCCACAGGCCGCCTCAGCAACCACAACGCCATCCGAAACGCGCACTAGCGAGACGCTATTGGCAGTCTGATTGGCTGTCAGCAACCAGCGTTCATCGGGCGTCAACACCAAATCCACAGGAGACCGATTCTCCGTTGCCTCGTTCGGTCCATCTGCCGCGGCATAGGCCCGCCCTTCCTGCGTCGCCTGGGGCGTCAGAAGCTGGATCGCGGTGATGCCTAAAAAGAGCACCAGACAGACGGCGCAATACTTCATCATCCGACAAGCTCCGGACGAACTACGGAATGAGGCTCAAGGGGCTCTTGTGGACAAAGCCCCACGCTGCGATTATGCCGCGTTTTCCCCGCCAAGGCAATCGCGCCCAACTTGTTCGGGCGCCGGGCTTCAAATGGCATCAAGCCAGCCACGCTATGGATTATAAACCGCGCCTTAGGAAACGACCGAGTCGGTTACCCAATCCTGGTCCGAAGCCATGGCCGTGTCGGTCGCAACGGTTGCCGTGGCGAACATGCCCACGCGCGAGGGTGCCGAGTTGGCATCATCGTTGACGATGGCACCGACGCCTTTCGACTGTCCCAACTTAATGCCCGTGGGAGAAGAAAGATTCAAGTAAAAGGCTTCGTCCGCCTCATACGTCGAATCGCCTTTAACGGCCACGGTGACGGTTTGCGAGGTGACGCCGGGGGCGAAGGTCAGGATTCCGCTCTTGGCAGTGTAGTCCGTGCCGGCCGTGCCGGTGCCATCCGAGGTAAAGAACTGCACCGTGACCGATTGTGACTGAGCGGCAGAAAGCGAAACAGTGAACACGAAATTCGTGGTACCCGTATTGCCTTCCATTTGTGTGACATTGCCGACCGAGACCGAGTCTTCAATCTTCATGGACACGTTGGAATTGCTGCCAGACACCTTCAGGAACAGCGCACTACTCGTAGCGCCCGTATAGGGCAACACGGCGCCGCTGGTCACGGCAGTCGAGCTGGTCAGCGGATGTACGTTCGAGTCGTAGAGCGTCATCGTGGCCGTCCCTTGGCCTGCCTGGAACAACGCATCGATGGTACGCGTTCCTTGCCAGCCGCTATCGAACGAGACCCACACGTCGCCCTGGGCCAAATTGAAGGCGGTGCTCGAGGGCCCAATTTCGCCCGTGATGATCGACGAGCTGAAGAACGCCCGGCGATCCATGAACGTTCCGACAAACTCGGGCCGCAAGCCCAGCTCGCCAAAATTGTAGCCGCTGGCCAGTTGGCTCGAAGCCAAAGCGATTCCCGCGAACTGGTCGTTGAGAGAGCTGTCGGTGCCGTTGTGCGTGTCGCGACCATCGATGTAGAAGCCGGGCTGGGTCTCCTTGATCGCGTAGGTACCTGGCTGCAGCCCGATAAAGCTATACGAACCATCCGAATTGGTTAGGGTCGTCTGCGAGGAACCGGTACCGACGGGAGTGGCCGTGATCGTCACGCCGCCGATGCCGATTTCATTGCTTTCTCTGACGCCATCGTCGTTCGTATCAACGTACACCGAACCCGTCAGGATTGCCGGAGGAACGTCGATGATGCTGCCCTGAGCCTTGGAATGGTCTGTACTCAATGTCGCATCGACCGGCGTGCCGAGCACGACTTGGAACGTTTCGGTGGGTTCGACCAGGATGTCCGTGAGCGCGTGGACCGTGATGACTTGCTGCGTCTGTCCTATCGCAAAGGTCAGCGTGCCCGAGACGGGTTGATAATCGACGCCGGCGGTAGCCATGTTGCCGGTAGTGGAATTGGCCGTTGAGAAAGGAATCGTAACGACCTTACCTGTCGCTTTGCCCAGAGACACGACAAACGTCAGGTCGCCGCCTTCCGGGGCTGAGGCGTCGGCGATCGAAGCGACCGGTGGGCCGTCATCGTTGAGAATCGTGCCAGTGCCCGGCGACTGAGAACTGACCGCGCCGACCGCATTGCTGAGATTGACGAAGAAGGTCTCATCGGGCTCGTCGGTCGTATCGCCATTCACCGCGATCGTGACCGTCTTCGAGCTCTCGCCGACATTGAACGTGAGCGTGCCGGACTGGGCTACATAATCCTGTCCTGCGGTGGCTGTGCCATTGCTAGTGGAATACACAACCGTCGCCGGTGAATTGGTCGGCAAGAAACGGGTGACCGTGAACACGAAATTGGTCACTCCACTGTCGCCTTCATCATGTGTGACGCTGTCGACGGCAAAAACGTTCGAACCGATATTGATCGAAGTGCCGACGTAGTTCACTGCACTCGGTGGAATGGGCGTATTCGAAGTGTATTCAAGAATATCATGACCGTTCACATCGGCAGGACTCGGCGCGAAATTGACGAAACCCACGTCGATGGCTTTGAACGGGATGCTCAGCAGCAGCTCGGGCGCTCCCGGCTGAGCTGGCGGCGCCAGTTGGCTAAAAGCGCCTGCTTCGTCGATCAATCCGGGTGTGCTGGTGGTGCCTGACTGGACATTGGGGAAGTTCGGTCCGAACACGATTGGACCAGTGACTTGCACGAGGTGGGAATCGTAGAGGGCATCCAAGTAGGCCGCCGCAATACCGGTCGGATTGCCTTGGATGTCCTGAACCAACACTTGCAGGACGAACGAGTCATTGACGTTCAGAACGCTGTTCGGCGGCAGCGGGGAGCCGTCCGGGTGCGCCAACTGAAGCTGCACGAGCGCCTTTTGGCCGTCGTCATTCAGGATCGTGCCGGTACCTTGAGGTTGAAAAACCACGGTGCCGACGGCGTTCGAAAGATTGACGAAGAATGTCTCGTTCGGCTCGACCGTGGTATCGCCATTGACGGCAATCGTAATCGTCTTGGTGACCTCACCGACGTTAAACGTCACGGTTCCGCTGGCCGCCACATAGTCGCTGCCAGCCGCTGCGGTGCCATTCGAAGTATTGAACTGAACGGTCGCCACGTGGGTTTGCGGCTTCGACAATGAAATGGTGAAGACTGCATCCGTGGTTCCGACATTGCCTTCCACGACGGTCGGCGAGCTGATCGTAACGCCTTGTGCGATGATCGTGCCCACGCCGCGACTCGAACCGATCGTCGCACTTCCGGTAACGCTCGAAAGATTGACAAAGAAACTGGTGTCATCGATCGGAACCGGGTGCGGTCCCACGGGAACCGTAATCGTTTGCGTCAGCGAACCACCGGGCACGAACGTCAAATTGCCAGATTGAGGAACATAGTCGCCGTTGGCCGATAATGCCGTATTATCCGCGGTGGCATAGCCGACGGTTACCTGTTGCGCTACGGCAGTCGAGAGCGAAACGGTGAAGACCGCGTTAACCGTATCGGTGGGACTGGAAACGATCGTCACATTGTTGATATTGATGACCGAGACGCCATCGTCGTTATTGATCGTTCCGGTCCCAGTCACATTGGGATTGGCAACTCCCGAAGCCGCAGTGAGGTTGACTTTGAATGTCTCGGTGGGCTCGATCGTCGTATCGCCTACGACCTCGATCGTGATCGTCTGCGAAGTGACGCCCGGAGCGAACGTCAGCGTACCGCTCTGCGGCTGATAGTCGTTGTCGGCGACGGTCGCCGTGCCATTGGCCGTCGCATAGCTGACCAGCACGGTTTGATTGGCCGGATTCGACAGCGTGGCCGTGAATACGAAATCGGTCAGCCCCGAGTCGCCTTCGGACAACCCGACGTCGCTGATCGACAACGTCGGCAGGACCACGGCCGGCAAGATCGTGCCGATCGCCTGGCCGTCGCTAATGGTCGAGTTTGTCGGATTCGAGAGGTTCAGGAAAAAGTCCTTCGTCGGCGCGTTGTTCGGATTGCCAATGATTGTGACAGTCACGGTTTGCGTCAGGACGCCCGGGTTGAACGTGAGGGTGCCGGACTGCGCGACATAATCGGTGCCCGCGATTGCCGAATCGTTGGCAGTGGCAAACTGCACGGTTACTGGCGCGCTGGCAGCGGCCGACAAGCTGACAGTAAACACGGCGGTGGTCGTGCCCGTCGTGACGTTTTGCTTGGTCACGTCGCCGACCGTAATGGCCGGCATGATGTCGTCGTTGACGATCGTGCCGATGCCGGTCGATGTGCCTAGCAAAGCGTTGGCACTGGGGCTCGATAGCACCACATTGAACACTTCGTTGGGTTCGGTCGTGGTGTCGCCATTGACCAGCACGGTAATGAATTGCGTGGTCGTGTTGGGATCGAAAGTGAGCGTGCCGGATTGCGCGACGTAATCGCTGGGGGCCGTGGCCGAGCTATCCGCCGTGTTATAGGCCACGGTCACTTGAGTCGCCGAAGCCGTCGACAAGTTGACGGCGAACACGAAGGGAGTCGTGCCAGAATTGCCTTCGTTTTGCGACACATTGCCGATCGAAATCACCGGCGTTTGCACGATCTGGATCTGGCCACCGCGGAATTGGATCGCATCGGCAGGCACGGCTACGTTGGAACTGTAGAGCGAAACATCATGCCCGACCGTTGCATCAAATGTCGGCGTCAACGTTTCCAGGCCCGCGGCAGTGGCGTGAATGACCACGCTCCACAACTTCTGAACACCGCTTCCAGGCGCCGTGAGACTACCCGACGAAGCTCCGGTCTGATTGATCAGGCCGGCGGTGCTCACATCAGACGTGCGGGCAACCGCGAAGAACGGATCGAAGTTGACGTTCGTTCCCGGCGCGATCAGGGCAAACGAGGAATTGTAGCTGACGTTCAAATAGGCCGAGAACACGCCTTGAAACTGCGCGGCGGGATTGCGAATGTCTTGGACGTCCGTCTCGATGCGGAAGTCGCTGCCCACGGCGATCGTGGCGATCGGATTTCCGGCCAGGTCCGTGGCGAACGTGTGGATGTCTACTTGGGGCGTGGTGGTCAGTGCGTTGATCACGTTGATCAAATCCAAAGGCGAGACCAGGTTATCGCCGTTGACGTCCAAAAACGAGATGTTCGTCGAAGAACCCGACATGGCCGCCAACGGGCTGACACTTTGCGCGGGCACGGCATGCGCGCCGTTCGCGAGCAGATCGTTGACGATCGTCAGGGCGTCCAACGGCGAGACCATCGCGTCATGATTGACGTCGAGTGCGTTGAGCGAGTTATGCCACGGGGCCGCCACGCCGGTGTCGGCGGCCAGCATGACGCGGCCTTCCAGCATTTCCAGCGTGCGCGTGCGACGCAGCCGGTTTCGCGATTTGGCATCTCTGCGGATCAAAATCTCTCGCTGGTGTCGATTAGGTCTCATGTAAGCTTCTCTTGTTCTCGGTCCTCAACTCCGGCGAGCACGAGCGTGATGCAGGAGTTTTTGATTTCGAAAGGTGATCGTCACGTCCAAGAGCGCCAGGCGAGGAACCCTCGCTTGCGCCACGGTTACTCTCAAGAATTGTTCGCCAATGCCAACTGCCGGTCGCTTCCGTCGTCGGTCAAGTCCGCCAAAATACTATCCATTTCCGAACTATCAAAGTCCCATGCGTCCGACGCGATCGCCGAAGCCACCAGGCTGTTCGACGTTGCGCTCGATTGTTGCGAAACCGCCGCCGACGCAACGCTTCCAGCCGCCGAAGCGTTGATCACGCCGGCCCCAGTGGCGCCAGTTGCCGTGGCCGTACTCGCCGTTGGCATTGCTGCTTGGACCTGGTTCATCGCCAGTCCCGACGCCACGGGCGAAAGATCCGACGC
>JAYVCO010000249.1:0-9049 GCA_043749935.1 Planctomycetia bacterium | reverse complement strand
GGAACACTGGCGACACGCCAGTGGCACCCAGCAGGTGACAATCAAGAATAGTCGCTCCATTACGGTTCATGAACAATCAATTGCTCACTCGGAGTCTTTCCAATCGGTGACAAACATGCAGCCTGGGCTGTGCGTGATTGCCAGCTCGCAACCGGCAGCGCAGATTGCCAATTGGGGCGTCACTCCGCAAGCCCAAAACACCGGCACCTCGCCAGGTTGAATCGTGACCGCGTCGCCAAAATCGGGTCGCGAAAGATCGCCAATGCCAAGCGCCGCGGGATCGCCCACGTGAACCGGCGCACCGTGCATCGTCGGAAATCGGCCCGTGATGGCAATGACTTGTTCGACCTGGTCGGGTCGATAGGGGCGCATGCTGACCACCAAATTGCCAGCAAATTTTCCGGCCGGCTGGCACTGGCGCGAGGTGCGATACATCGGCACGTTGCGACCTTCGGCGATGTGGCGAACGGGTAACCCGGCATCAAGCAGCGCACCCTCGAACGTGAACGAGCAGCCGAGCAGGAAACTCACCAGATCATCGCGCCACAGATCGCGAATGTCGCTCGGCTCAAGCGGTTCAGGTTTTCCGGAGCGAAACACGCGATAGCGGGGCACGTCGGTGCGCAGATCGGCGCCGGGCGCGGACGCACGCGGTTCGGGGTCGCCCGGCGCGGTTTGTTCGACGAGCGGGCAGGGGCGCGCGTTGAGCCGACAAAACTCGGCGAAGTCGGTTGCATTCTTGGCCGGCAAGATCACGAGATTGGTCTGCACGAATCCGCGTGCCAGTCCGGCAGTGGGACCGGTCCAACTGCCGGCGCGAATGGCGCTGCGCAATTCGGCGGCCGAGGCCTGGGTCAATCGAGCCTTCAAGGCTACTGCGTCGTTGGATTGCATCGTTCGTCGACGAAGCGTTTTCCCTTGCCTTCCACGCGGGGCAAGCTTCCGATGGGAACCGTTTGCACCTCGACCTTCAGACCCAACCGCAACCGCAAGTCGTTGGCCACGCGCGTCGCGTCGTTCAGGCGATCTTCGATTTCGACGGTCAGGTAATCCATCTCTCCAACTTTGCGCGCCGTCATGCGGTATTCGACCACTTCTGGAAAACTGCGCAGGATTTGTTCGACGGAACTGGGGAACACGTTGACGCCGCGAATGACCATCATGTCGTCGGCCCGGCTGATCACGCCGCCGGGTAAAAAGACAAAGCGGTTGGGCCCTTGACGTTGCCAACTGGGGCGCACCAGGTCGCCCGTGCGATAGCGAATGATCGGGCTGCCCAGCCGGCCCAAATTCGTCAGCACCAGCTCGGAGAGCTCGCCTTCGGCGGCCGCTTTGCCAGAGTCGACGGACAGGAATTCGGCGATGAAGTCGTTTTCGTTGATGTACAGCCCTTGGCCTTCGAGATCGCCATAGCCCCAGGGTCCGACCTCGGTGGCTCCGCTGTGGTCGATGACGCTGGCGTGCCACTGGGTTTCGATTCGGCCGCGGATCGACGGCACGGAGCCACCCGGCTCGCCGGCCAGAATGAGTTTTCGCACGTCCAATTCGCCCACGTCAATGTGGTGCTCGGCGCCCACTTCGGCCAGGTGCAGCGCATAGCTGGGCGTGCAGAATAGGGCGACGGCTTTGCTCCGCCGCAAGAGTTCCAATCGCGCCAGCGTGTTTTGTCCTCCGCCGGGCACCACCAGGCAACCCCGCGCGCAGGCCGCGTCGAACGCGCTCCAAAAGCCGACAAACGGCCCAAACGAAAACGCCATGAATACGCAATCGCCTCGCTCGATACCGGCCGCGTCGAGCACGAACTGCCAGCAATCGGTCCACCAGGCCCAATCGTCGGCCGTGTCGAGCACCACCAACGGACGGCCTCGCGTGCCGGAGGTCTGATGAAAGCGCGTGTACTGATCGAGCGGAAACGTCAGGTTCGCGGCCAGATCGCCCGAGTGGCGCGAGCTGAGCAGTTCCTCCTTGAAGGAATAGGGCAACTCGGCCACTTCATCGAGCGAGCCGAGTGGACCGTTAATATCGTCGAGCCGCGGCAGAATCGTTGTCAGCTTTTCGGCGTAAAACCGGTTTTGCGGCAGAATGGCTTTGAGCAAGCGGTTGAGCCGCCCCAATTGGTGTTTGGCCAATGCCGATTCGTCGAGAGCCTCCAGCCGGCGGCGTTCTTCGTAAGTCGTGGATATCATGTCTCAAATCATAGAGTGCAGCGCGCCAAGTGACCAGCGCTTTCGCGCTCGAGGGGAAAGTGCGAGCAAGAACTCCCCTGCGGTTAAGCGGGTCGGCTTGTTAGAATAATGCATTCCAATTCTGGCGAACGGCCGGAAGCGTTCTCGGCCATCCCCAAGGCTCACCCGATTGAACTCATCTCTCATGCCGAACCCTGCTGGCACTACTCACAAAGCCTCGCTGCTGGTGATCTTTCTCACTGTGTTCATCGACCTGCTGGGCTTTGGCATGGTACTGCCTCTTTTGCCGATCTACGCGAAGGACTTTGCCCGGCAGTTGGGCCTGGAAGAGGGGCACGCGCAGGTCGGCTTGCTGATTGGACTTTTGATGTCCAGTTTTTCGGCGATGCAGTTTATTTTCGCTCCGCTCTGGGGCCGGCTTTCCGATCGCATCGGCCGCCGTCCGGTGTTGATGGTGGGGCTGGCCGGTTCGGTGATCTTCTACGCGATGTTCGGCATCGCCACGGTGCTCAAGAGTTTGCCCTTGCTGTTTGTTTCGCGTATCGGAGCGGGCATTGCCGGGGCGACCATTTCCACGGCTCAGGCCTATATCGCCGACGCAACTAGTTTGGAAAATCGGGCTAAGGGAATGGCTCTGATTGGGGCAGCGTTCGGCCTGGGTTTTACGTTTGGTCCGCTGTTCGGATTCCTGGCGGTCCCCAGCGGCACGGGCGACCCTGGACCGGGGCCCGGATATGCTGCCGCCGCGCTTTCGGCCGTGGCTCTGGTGTTGGCTTACTTCAAATTGCCCGAGAGCCTCACGCCGGGTCACCAGGCCCCCGCGCGTCGTTGGTTCGATCAGGCCGCACTGCGCGCGGCGCTTTCGACGCCGGCGGTGGGTGTGCTCCTGCTCACGATCTTCGTGTGCGTGTTTTCCTTCGCCAACTTCGAATCGACGCTCTCGCTGATGGTCAGTAGCGACGAAGGTGGTTATGCATTCGATTTTGGCGAAGTCTGTCTGACATTTGCTTTCATCGGGTTCGTGTTGACATTGGTGCAGGGGGGAGTCGTGCGCCGGCTTTCCGGACGCGTGCCCGAGGCGATGATGGCGACGACCGGCACGCTGATCGAGATCGTCGGGTTCATCTTGCTGGCTTGGGCCGCGATGCATCCGTCGCTCTCGCTGCTGCTCGTGGGTCTGGGCATTGTGGTGAGCGGGTTCGCCTTCATCACGCCGTCGCTCAACTCGCTGTTGTCGCGATGGTCGGATCCTCGCAAGCAAGGGGGCATGCTCGGTATTGGGCAAAGCATCAGCTCGCTCGCGCGTATCTTGGGCCCCATGGCAGGAGTGCCGCTATTCGAGAATCATGCCTTGGCCGAGGCACTGGGCGTCCAGTCCGCCGCGCTCCCCTTGTTGCTGGCCACGGCGCTGATGGCCCTGGGCCTGTTGTTGGTGGTATATGCCACGAATCGCGGGCGAGATTATCAGGTGGCAAGCGAGTAGCTCGCGTCTGGTCCGATTCTGCGCCGCCATCAAGGCCTGCCGTATCCGCCGCCTCCAGGCGTTTCGATCGTGAGCATGTCGCCGGCTTGGGCTTTGAATTGGGCGCGTGCGGCCAATTTTTCGATCGTGCCATCGGCGCGCTGAAGCAGGTTGCGGCCGAGGGCGCCGCTCGCGCCTCCTTCCAGGCCATAGGGCGCGTAGGGTCCACGGCGCTGGGACAGGATCGAAACTTCGAGCGGTTTCAGGAACTCGATCTGGCGGACGACGCCGCTTCCGCCATGCGTGCGCCCGGCACCACCTGAGCCGGAGCGAATCGTGAACGAGCGGAGGCGGACCGGATAGCGGCGCTCGAGCACTTCGGGATCAGTCAATCGAGTGTTGGTCATGTGTGTATGAACCGCGTCGGCCCCGTTGGCGCTCGGCGTGGCTCCCGCTCCGCCGCAAATCGTTTCGTAATAGCCAAACGTTTCGTCGTCGAAGAGCAGATTGTTCATCGTCCCTTGGCTGGCGGCCGCCAGGCCCAACGCGCCCAACAGCACGTCGACCACGCGCTGCGACGTTTCGACATTTCCGCCCACGACGGCGGGGCAATCCTCGGCGCGCGGCTGCTCCACCGGATTCAGCAAGCCGGGCGGAATCAAGATTTCGACCGGTGCCAATACGCCTTGATTGAGTGGAATGTCTTCGGCCAGCAGGCAACGCAAAACGTACATGACCGCGGCCGTGGTAATGGCACGGTTGGCGTTCAGATTGCCAAGGCTAACGCCTCCGGTGCCGCTGAAGTCGATCGTGGCCTGTTCGCCGGCGATGGTCACGGCAACGGCGACGAGCGTGCCGTCGTCGAGGTGATCGACAAATGGATAGGTGCCGGGCTGCAAACGGCTGAGTGCCCGGCGCACTTTCTGTTCGGCCGCGGACTGGATGTGCTGCATGTAGGCTTCGACGACTTCGAGCGAATAGCGGTCGATTAATCGCAACAGGTCGCTAGCGCCGCGATGATTGGCGGCGACTTGCGCTGCCATGTCGGCCAGATTGGCGTCGATAGCGCGAGTCGGGTAGCGACCGGCGAGCAACAAGTCGCGCAGGTCTTGCCAATGCTCAATGCCGGCGTCGACGAGCTTGAAGTTGCGAATCACGACGCCCTCTTCGGCTAGGTTGCGGGAAAACGGGGGCATCGAGCCCGGCGTGATTCCGCCCAGTTCGGCATGATGGGCACGGCTGGCGGTGAAAAAAACGATACGGCCCGCCGCGTTATGTACGGGCGAAATCACGGTTATATCGGGCAAGTGCGAGCCGCCGCGATAAGGGTCATTGGTAACGAACACGTCGAGGGGCTGAATGCGGGGATTGTCGGCGATCGTGCGGCGGACCGTTTCGGCCATGGCACCCAAATGGACCGGAATGTGCGGCGCATTGACGACCAGGTCGCCTTGGGGAGTGAACAGAGCGCAACTAAAGTCGAGCCGCTCCTTGACGTTCACGCTGCTCGAAGTGTTGCGCAGCGTGATGCCCATCTGCTCGGCGATGGCGGCGAACTGATTGTTAAAGATTTCGAGCATGACCGGATCGGCCGTGGTCGAAAGAACTTCCACGGGCATTTGCCCGGAGGCGGTCACCAGCAATTCTCCGCCGCTCAAAACCTCGGCTTGCCAGTGCGGATCGATAACGGTGGTGGAGGCCGTTTCGCAAACGATCGCCGGCCCCACAATACGGTTGCCCGGTTGCAATTGTCCGCGATCGAAAACAGCAGTCGTCAGAAGTTGTCCTTCGAAGTAGGCGCTTGTCGATTGTAAACTTGCGGTTTGTGAACTTGTTTCCGCACGGAGAGGGACTGGCCGCGAGGGTTCCAGTCGCGAAGAGGACAGTCCTCGGGCTTCGACCCGGGCGGCGACCAACTCGAGCGCGCGGCGATCGTGAACGTATCCGTACAACTTGCGGTGCTCATCGGCAAAAGCCCTTTCGCAGTGGTCGGCGGTGCTCGCAGCGGGGCAGGGGACCACGAGAGAGGCTTCCACTCCGCGGTAGCGCAGCTCCAGGCTGCGCTCGACGACGATCCGCTTGCGCGCAATCCCGTCGGTCAACACGCCCGCGATGGCTTCTTGTTCCAGCCGATCGAAAACACTTTCCAAATCTTGGAACGCATCCGCGGCACAAGGACAATACAGGCCGGCCACGCTGTGGCGCTGGACGTCGGCCAGGCCGGTGCCGTACGCACTGAGCAATCCGGCGTTGGGATGGTGCAGAATTTGACGAATGCCTAGCTCCCGAGCGACCGCGCAAGCGTGTTGGCCGGCGGCCCCGCCAAAGGGCACCAGCACATAGTCGCGCGGATCGCACCCTTTGGCGACGGAAATCGAGCCGATCGCCTTGGCCATGTTCGAATTGGCCACGCGAGCAAATCCTTCGGCTAGTGCTAGCGGCTCATAGCACGGACCACCGGCAACGACGATCTCGCCGATCAAGACATTCAGTTTTTTGGTCGCGGCCGCGCGGTCTAGTGGGAAAGGAAAATGATCAGGCAGGATTCTGCCCAGCAGGAAATTCACGTCGGTAATCGTCAGTGGGCCACCACGACCATAGCAAGCCGGGCCGGGGTCGGCGCCCGCACTATCGGGACCGACCACGAGTTTTACGCCGTCGAAGCGGCAAATCGAGCCTCCGCCGGCCGCCACGGTTTCGATGGCCATCATCGGCGCCACGACCCGGACTCCCGACTTTTCCGTTTCGAATTCCAGCTCATACCGGCCGTCGAAGCGTGATACGTCAGTGCTGGTGCCGCCCATGTCGAAACCGATGGCCCGCTCGAAGCCCGCTGCTTGTGCCACGCGCGAAAAGCCGACCACGCCGCCGGCGGGGCCAGAGAGGATGCTGTCTTTACCGACGAAATGACCCGCGTCGACCAGTCCTCCCGCGGAAGTCATGATGCGCAGCGAGCTATTGCATAGTTCTTCGCGCAGATTGAGGACATAGCGGCGCAAAACCGGGTTTAGGTACGCGTCGACGACTGTCGTGTCGCCGCGCGAAACGATTTTGACAAGCGGCGCGACGCGGCTAGAAATGCTAATCTCGTCGAAGCCCACTTCGCGGGCAATTTGAGCCACGAGCTCCTCGTGTTCGGAACACACGAAGCCGTGCAGCAGACAGATGGCCAGCGATTCGATTCCTTGCTGCTTGAGCGCTCGCAGTTGATCGCGCACCAAAGCGGGGTCGGGTGCGGTGAGCACCGTGCCTTGCGCATCCAACCGCTCGTCGATTTCGGCCACCGCCGAAAAGAGCGGCTGCGGCTTTCGGATGGCCAGATCGAACAGGCGCGGACGATTTTGATAGCCGATGTGCAGAATGTCGCCGAACCCACGCGTCGTGACCAGAGCCGTTTTTGCGCCGCGCCGAGTGATCAGCGCGTTGGTGCCGCGGGTCGTTCCGAGCCGCACGCTCACGTTGGGAATCGGTTGGTCGAGCGGAAGGCCCAATAGGTAGCGGATCGCGACGATCGGCGCTTCGAGCTGGCAAAACAGCTCATACACCTGACCTGGTTGCGGTTCCGTCGCCAACGGCTGCGCCAGCCGCATCGTGCCAGACTGGTGATCGAATCGTTCTACCAGACTGTCCGAAGCGGTTTGGCCTTGAGCGTCGAGTAACCGGAGTTGATAGCCGTTCCAGAAGTCCGCTGGATCCGGACGGCGGGCGGGGTCGATGATCGCCTGACGCGTGGCACCATGCGCAACCGAGCCCTTGACCACACCGGAGCTGAGCACTTTCCAATGAGCCAAACTGCCGTCCGGCCGGCGAGCGAAACTGTCGGTGAACGTGCCGCCGACGTCAATCCAGAATTCCCACTCGGCCATGCGCAGCCTGGCTAGCAAAGGGTGTTCACTCGCTCTTGTCGGTGGCGCGCTTCGCTATTTCGAATGTGGTTGCGCCAAGCGGCGGGACTTCAATCCGGTTGAAGCCCTCCATCACCTGTTTGATGCTCTTGGGCACACAGAGCATGTTTCTCGAGAGGACGTTTGGAAACACGTTGTCCGGATTCCCGAAGAAGTTGCTGGAATTGTAATAGAGGGGGGTGTGCCAGTACATGTTATAGCCCAGCGAGTCGACGAAGCGTGCTAGCTCAATATCCTTTTTCGGCTTGTCATTTTCGACATACAAGATCGGCTGCAGTCGCTTGATCATTTCGACCGCTCCTTCCAGCACGGCTTGTTCCATTCCCTCGACGTCCACCTTGAGAAAATCGCAACGGGCCAGGCTGCAACTGTCGAGCGTAACGATTCGCACGCGTTCGCCGGCCTCGAAGTCTCCCAGCGCCAGACCGCCGAAATTGTATTCGAATCGATAATCGATCGCCGGCACGATAATGATGCCGGGCACCGACCCCACGGCCTGGTGCAAGCACGCCGCATTCGGAACGCTGTTGAGCGCCATGTTGGCGCACAGCGTTTGAAACAGAATCCGCTGAGGCTCGTAGGCCAGTACGACCCCCTTGCGGCCCACATGCTGGGCCAAAAACAGCGTATGCGCGCCGATATTGGCGCCTACTTCGATGACCACGCTGCCGGGCTGAATGATCTGGCGGAACAGATCGACTTCGCCTTCGGAGTATTCGCCGTACAAGTCCAAGGACCGGCCTACGTAGGTGTCGTGGACGTTGTATAGCATCTGTCCGTAACGACACACCTTGAGTCGATTGAATGCTTCGAAAACAGCCAAGAAAATTTCTCCGAAAGGGCAAATCCGCGGCTATCGAGCCGGTGACCGCTCGTGCAAAAGTTTTGTTAACTCACGTTTCATTTCGGCAAACACGCCTGGCCAATCGCCCTGGCGAGGCTGTCGAAACAGCCGCATCGTAGGGTACCAGGGGCTGTCGGGTCGATCTTTCATCCACCGCCACTCGGGCGACGACGTCAAGGCCAACCAGACGGGCACTCCCAATCCGCCCGCAAGATGCGCCGCGGCCGTATCGGAAGTGATGATCAAATCCAGGTTGCACATGACCGCGGCGGTGTCCATGAACGCGCCAGAATGGTTATCCAGCGTACTGCCCAAGTCCATCGCGGTAAACCGGCCCTCGAGACTTGCTAGTTGCTCGACGCCGGCATTTTTTTGAAGGCTGATCAACCGCACGCCCTCGACTTCGGCCAATGGGGCAAACTCGACCAGGGGAATTGAGCGAAAATGATCGAACATGTAAGCCGCGTTCCCTTGCCAGACAATGCCGACTTTGAAACCCGACAAGCTGCGTAGTCGACCGCGCCAATGCTTTACCAGTTTCGAGTCGGCCGCCAGATAGGGCACGTCGGCGGGAATCGAATCGAGCGTCGTTCGGAAAACGCCCGGCAAGCTCAGCATGGGAATCTGAACGTCGAAGCCGGGCAATGGGGTC
>JAYVCO010000248.1:0-2157 GCA_043749935.1 Planctomycetia bacterium | reverse complement strand
TCGTTCGATACTTCTCCATCCCAAAATTCTAGCAAAACGAAGAACCTAAAGGTTTCGCCTGAAGGCGAGGGATTTAGACCCATCGCAAGGACATTAAAGCGGAACGAAGACGATGGCGGGGAGTTGGGCTCATCATTCTTGCCAAGATCGGCCGCCCCCGTGGGGCTTAGATGTATATTCTGTCGGCTTATCCTGGGGCTGCGCATGGCTTCGCCCCAGGCTATTTACAGGTTGGACCTTTGGCCCACATTTCTTCAGGCACGTCACTGGGAATCTTGCCTATTCAGACGGGCCGCCTCTTGTCCCTGCGAAACCCAGGCAACTTGGGGCAAGTTGTCTGGGCCACTCGAGAGCAACTGAGCGATTCTTCGCACCTATTTAGCCGACGCTTTTGCATCGGCCGGCGCCGCCGGGCTTTTCCCAACGCGCATGGACATCGTCTCTTTCATGTCCTGGGTCAGGTCGCGGGCACCGGTCATTTCCAGGAAGAAGGTCTGGACGCCGGTGGCTTTGATCAGGTGGCCGGCTTGGGCGTCGAACAGGAACGTGCCCGAGCCTTCTTGGGAGGTGATCTCGACGTCGGCCATGGGGTTTTCGACCGGCTCGAAGGTCATTTCCGTCTTGGCCGCGATTTTGGCGAGCTGCTTGCCGTCCACGGATTCGGTGCCGGCGAACGTAAAGGTGGTGTCGGTCATCTGGTTGCCGGCACCACGAATTGGGTTATCGAAGTGCTGGACCCAGCTCACGTCCTTGGCCGGCGCGGCCTCGGGCAGTGGCAGAACCGATTTCTCGATCAACTCCTTGATTCCCTTTTCCGAGAAGGCGCTACCGCCGATTCCAAAGCCCGCCTGCCGGTTGGGGCTTTGCTGCTGCTTGAGGAACACGTCGGTCAGCTTCTGCGGCAGCTCGATGTCGCTCACTTTGCCCAGCGGTGTGACCTTGAGGCGGAACGTCTGGTTGAGCATGCCCGTGACCATTGGTTCCATTTGGGCCCACATGACGCCCCCAGCGGCTTCGGGCTTGGTCGAGTCGTAGGCCAGGTTTCCGCCCAGCGGCGAGGCCATGTTGATCTGCATCCGGTCGATCGTCAGTTCGAGCTCGGCATTGCCGTCGGCCGCGACCGACTTGGCCTTCCAAGCCACGTCAAAAGCCATTCCCATCTTGAAGACGATCTCGGAACCGGTCAGATTCAATTTTCCTTCGACGCCCCGCTCCAGCACATAGTTCAACGTCTCTCCCTCCTTGAACTTCCAGCGCACCGGCGCATCGGCCGCCAGGGCCGAGTTCGCGGCCAGGCTGGTTGCCAGGCCCATTGCCAGAACAGTTAACAATTTGACAGCGCGAACGGGTGTCAGAAGTGCGTGCATCGAAAGGCCCCTTGTGAATTTGCCGCGGCGAATGCCGGGCAGGCTATGAAGTCAACAATTTGGCAAGTGTGAAAGCCAATTGTAGCCCGGCGGGGAAGGGGTCGCAAAGAGAAAGTTCGCGGTCATCGCGCCCGAGTGTCGCCAATGTGGGCCAACGGCCCAACCTGTAGAAGCCTGGGCCATCGGCCCAGGTAGCCAGTCTCGGCTGCTCTTGTATTTAGGCCCCAACGGGGCGCGCTCCCTCCGGCGGTGCGACGAGAAAGGGCGCCGCTGTGGGGCTTGAATGTCCATCCTGTCGACCTTTCCCGGGGCTTCGCAAGGCTTCGCCCCGGGCTATTTACAGGTTGGGCCGTTGGCCCACGTTGGCGCGGCGTTGCGAACTTGCGATGCGCGCAAGGGATAGGCACCGAGTTAAGAGCCGCCTCTTGTTGCTACGCAACCTAGACGGCGATGCGCCGTCTGGGCCACTCTAAACGCGAAGCCTGTCGGCCTACTTAGCCGTTTCCGGGGGGAACTTGCCCAGCATAGTGTAGAGGTTGACCAGGGCGTCGTTCATCATGATCTCGCCGGCGCCGACCGCGACGGGCGAAACCGTGGGGTCGCCGCCATAGCCCCCTTCCGATGCCGCTTCGATCGTGGGGAAGTACATGTCGTGGCCGTTGCAGTAGCCGAAAAACAGCGTGTTCGGCACGTAGGCCCGCTGCTTCAAACGGTTGGCGTGGTTGCAAAAGAACTCGCCCGATCCGCCGACCAGCGCCAGATTGCCATTGAGCAACACCGTGGTCATTTC